>JAYUHI010000374.1:0-1536 GCA_043767095.1 Bacteroidota bacterium | reverse complement strand
GAAGTCGCCAACTGACTCAATTCATTTCAATGTCGTGGAGTCAAATTGAAGAACTTGCTAAAGACCCGTTGGTTACCATAGGCTCGCACACTGTAAATCATTACCCTCTGAAGTCCTTGAGCCTGAACGAGTCGAATTTTGAATTGACGGAATCAAAAAAAATTATTGAAGCCCATATCACGAAGGAAGTTCTGCATTTTTGCTACCCGATTGGTTCTTATTCCTCGCGCGAGGTTACTTTAACGCCTTCATGTGGGTATAGGACGGCCACTACAACCAACATGAATAATTTTTTTGGTGATCATTTTAACCATTCATTTGAGTTACCCCGCATCATGATCAACTCATTGACCACAGAGAAACTGCTGACACTTCAGGTCAATGGACTGCTTCCCTGTGTAAGGAACTTTGGCAAGAGGGTAATTATATGAGTGGGGAACACGGTAAAATAAAAGTCCTGATGGTAGGTGGGCTTCCGCCCGATCTTCAATCGGTAAGAGGTGGAGTAGAGGCCGTCATTTTAAATCTCTTTGCCGGATTCAGTAGTTTACCGGACGTGACTGTTGTGAACGTGGCCTTTGAAAAGGGAATCCAACAACAGCGAGTGGTTAAGTTTTCTGAAAAGGCGCGTGTATATTTTTTACCGTTCCGGTCGCGGTTTCCTTTGGTGGATTATTTTGTCAATCAACAACCACTTCGAAAAATTATTAAGGATGAGAATCCCGATGTTATTCATATTCAGGAATCAGAACCTCATCTGCTGCGGTTTCTGAATTATCCCAAACATAATATTATTGTTACGCAACACGGCATCATGAGCGAAGAACTCAAGTATGCCAAAGGCGTTAAGGAAAAGCTTAAGTTTTTGTTCAAGACCTGGGTGGAGCGATTTGTATTCCCCCGATTTAAAAATGTAATCTTCATTTCGAATTATAATAAACATTTGTTCACTGGCCAATTAACTAATTTCAGAATTATTTACAATCCGGTTAACCCGATATTTTTCCAGGAACGCCCGGCCCGTGAGCATGCGACTAACTCCATTATTTATGTTGGCGTAATTAACAGGAGAAAAAATATTGGGATAATATTAGATACGCTTTATAAACTCAAGCAAGCGGGCATCATTTTCCGGTTGCATGTTGTTGGCGGTTATAAGGAGCAGACATTTGAGAAGGAAGTAATGCGCTGGGTTCGTCAATTAGATTTAGCTGGTCAGATTGTTTTTCATGGCTGGTTGAAGCAGGAGGAAATATTAAGTGTTTATGATCAGTGTGAATATTTTGTACTGCCCTCCCGGCAGGAAACCTTACCCATGAGCGTGGCAGAAGCTATGGCGCTTGGAAAAATTGTTATCGCTACCGATGTAGGCGCTATCTCTGAAATGTTTCATGATAAAAGCACGGGGTTTCTTTTTAATCGCGATGAAGTCGATCATTTAGCCAGGCTACTCAGAGAATTATCCAATCACTCCATGCCTGAAATGAAAAATCAAATCAGACAGGAAGCCCTGGAAAAATTTAATCCGGTGGAAGT
>JAYUHI010000373.1:0-3818 GCA_043767095.1 Bacteroidota bacterium | reverse complement strand
GCCGACAATGTGGGTGAGTTGGTGAATTTACTAAAGACAGAAGCGAAGGTTTTATAGGCCTCACCCCCAGGCCCCTCTCCGTCCCGAAACATCGGGAGAGAGGGGAGGAGTTAAGAATACCATTTGAGATTAAAGATAACTACCCATTAATAACCATTAACAAATGTCAGTCTTAGTTTTCATAGAAACATCGGAAGGGAAGGCCAGGAAAAGTTCATTGGAGGCAATTGCTTACGGAACTGCTTTGGGCGGTCCGGTAACGACTGTTGTCTTAGGCGCATGCGACAACGCGGAGTTAGAGTCGTTGGGAAAATTCGGTGCAAAAAAAGTGGTTCATGTTTCTGATGAGCGATTAAATTCAGGAGTAATCCAGGCTTATGCTTCAGTAATTGCGCAGGTGATGCAGCAGGAAAACTGCAACACCCTGGTAATGGCAAACTCCTCGCTGGCCACACCTGTTGCGGCAAGAGTATCGGTGAAAACCGGGGCAAGCCTCGTTACCAACGTAACTCAACTTCCAGAGGGAAACACGTTTCAACGAAGCATCTATTCGGGCAAGGCCTTCTCGAATGTGGAGTTGAAAAGTGAGAAAAGAATTATCACGCTAAAAAAGAATGCCGCTGAAATAAAAGAAACAGGTGGAACAGCCGAGATTGTATCATTCACTGCGACATTAAATGAATCAGACTTTGCTGCCAAAACTATTTCATCCGAAAAAGCAACAGGAGAAGTTTTACTGCCAGAAGCTTCTATCGTTGTTTCCGGTGGGCGTGGCATGAAAGGAGCGGAGCATTGGGGGATGTTGGAAGAACTTGCCAAAACTCTTCATGCGGCCACGGGTTGCAGCAAGCCAGTTTCGGATATGGGCTGGCGGCCGCATCATGAACATGTGGGGCAAACAGGTGTGAAAGTGGCCCCCCAGTTGTACATTGCCATTGGCATTTCGGGAGCCATTCAACATTTAGCGGGAGTAAACTCTTCGAAATGTATTGTAGTGATTAATAAAGATGCCGATTGTCCTTTTTTTAAAGCAGCCGACTATGGAATTGTAGGCGATGCGTTCGATGTAGTTCCTAAATTAACAGCCGCTTTGAAGAGCGCGAAATAGTTAAATGAAAATATACATTGGAAATATGGTGTCAATCTTTATCATTAAGACCGGATTTTTTTTAACGAACCCTGACAGGGTTTTCAGAACCCTGTCAGGGTTAGTGGATGTATAATTGCCGAGCAGGATTAGAAATACCAACCGTAAGTGAAGAAAATTAAATTAGAAATATTGGGCCTCTCCTCCAGCCAGTCGCAGACTGGTTCATTTGCTTTGGTGCTGGGTGAAGCAGAAGGCAACAGAAGGTTGCCCATCATCATTGGCATGTTCGAAGCGCAAGCCATCGCCATCGAAATCGAAAAAATAATCCCGAACCGGCCTATGACCCACGATCTGTTCCGGGCCTTTGGCAATACTTTCCATTTTCATGTAGAAGAGATTGTGATTTCCGATTTGAAGGAAGGCGTATTCTTCGCCAAGATTGTGGTGTCGGATGGGTTGAAGAAAAATGAAATTGATGCCCGGCCATCGGATGCCATTGCCATTGGATTGCGATTTGACTCTCCTATCTACACGTACGAAAATATTCTGGCTGAAGCCGGCATTGTTTTGACTGACCAGGAGGAGGAAGAAGAGAAAGAACGAACGGAAAAGAAAGAGCCTGCCAAAGCCAGGGTTAAAAAAGATCCATCGAAGAAAAGCGATGACTTCAAAAACTATACGGTTGATAAACTGAACGAACTGCTCAAAGAAGCCATCGGCAATGAAGATTATGAGCGGGCGGCAAAGATCAGGGATGAATTGGGGAAACGAAATTAACCATGATTATAGAGTACTTAAAATTGGCCATGAGAAAAGCCAGGTATGAAAAACTGGAAGAGGACGATTCTTTTTATGGCGAGATACCCGAATTCAAAGGAGTTTATGCGAATGAAGCAACATTGGAGGAGTGCCGTAATGAGTTGAAATCAGTTTTGGAAGATTGGGTTTTATTTAGCGTATCCAAAAGCCTCCCCCTCCGTTTTTAAATTATCTAATCACCTGAAGCCATCCCCCTAGATTTTTCTGAGCGCCATTGATGTTAAGCGAATAAAAATAAATACCCCCTGATAATCCTGTTGCGCTCCAGGTGTTGTCATAACCTTTTTTGCTAAAAACAAGTTGCCCCCATCGGTCATAAACGGCCAGTGCATTATCCGGGTAGAGATGGAGTTTAGGAATGACAAAAAAATCATTCTTTGAATCGTCATTGGGCGTGATCACATTCGGTATAAAGTCGATGAGGTTTTTAAAATCCAGTTGAATTTCGTTGGACCAGGAAATGGTGTTCGCGCCTTTCTTTTTTGCTTTTATCCGCAAATGGTGAACAAAACCATCCGCGCCATACTTGCCGGAGTATGTTGTTAAATCACCGGGCGTTACGTCAATCAGTTTATACACCGGGTCATCATCCAGTTTTCTCCAGACTTCATAATGTTCAACTTCATCCCATCCGTTGTAATCGTTCCAGTCTAAATTGATCAATTCCTCTTCCTCCACTTTGTCACCGGCCAGCTTAATTGTATTATGGATTACCGTTTGAAGCCCTTCGTCACATTTATTGAAGCCCTCCACTTTGTATTCAAAAGCATTCGTTGAGGTGGCGACATTCTGATCAAGGAAAGACTGCACGTTTTTCTCCAGCGTGGCCACCACCTCCCACGGGGCGTTGCTCCCGGCAACTCTTCGGCTTACGATGATCAAATCAGAAACCCGTTCGAGCAGGGAAACCTCCCACTGCAACTGCACGTTTTGGTCATCGTCATAATCTACACTCACAAAATTCATGGTGATAGCGGCCAAATCTTTGAACACGGTCACGTTAAGCGTGTCGGAAAAACCCTCGCAGTAATCGGTGCTGGTGGTGTTTTCTTCTTTTACCCATAATTGATATTCTCCAATATCCGCCCAATCAATTTTTACCTGTTGTGTCGATTGCCCTTCTGCAACCGTACCACCGTTGGTAAACCAGGTAAAGACAGAGCCATTGGTATAAGAAGTTTGATAGGGCACGCCCGCCCTGAAATTGTAACACACCGAATCAAAGCCTGATGGGATGGCCGGTTTTAGTTTTATCTGGATTTTAACCGGGAACATAGCCGTGTCTGTTGGGCAGTTATGTTCATCAAAGCCCACTGCTTTTACTGAGGCGTTGAAGTTGCTCGGCCCCCAATCTACTTTTACCTTATTGTTCTGTTGCGATTGAACCGAACCCCCTTTAATAAACCATTGGTAAGAATATTCGGTGATGTTGGCGCTGTAATCCACCGCCAAAATGTTAGGGCAAACGACAGGGCTGCCCGAAAGTACGGGCATTGGTGAGCGTTGAAATGGTACATTAATCACACCTTGTTGTGCAGGGGACATACACCCGCTATCGTTTTTAATGATAACCGCATACTGGCCCGGGGCAAGCAAAGACCGAACATTGCTAACCTGAAAGGTTGCCCCACCGTCAAAGCTATAAGTATCGTTGGGGTCTTGAATGGTTACCGTAATGGTTCCTGTTGACCCATAACAAACCGCCTGAATGATGTCTAAGACCGGTGTGGAAGGCACAAGGCTGATGTCTCCTGTTATTACCCAGCCTTTGGCAATGAGTTCTGCACGGGCGGCTGCGCCCAGGCAATATTTAAGGCCGTGGGCTCCAAGCGGAACATTGGCCTTAACATTCTGTGCCGCCCAGCTAATTAGGGTTTCATCGTAGTTGTTAATGCTTAAGGCTGTGTTA
>JAYUHI010000372.1:0-9065 GCA_043767095.1 Bacteroidota bacterium | reverse complement strand
AACGTTCACTCTTCCAGAATCCAAACACACCCAATCTAAACTGCTCAAAATGGATGATTTACAAACCGAACTGTACCAAATTGCTCAAAAAAATTTCTGGGGTGTTGCAACGCTGAAAACAGGAAAGAATCCAAAAAAAGCACCTTCCCGTTGTCGGGAAAAGTGCTTTTGTGAAAAATTTTCCTCCTTATTAATTACTTTATTTCCTCCAAAGCATTGGTAATCAAAGTGCGAAGGTGTTCATGGTGGGCTTTCGTTCCAATATCGCCTAAAACTCCTTGCCTGGCCTTAATATCTTTCATCAGGTAAACTGCCATCGACTTGCTGGTGTTCATATAATCCTTGTTGCCGGAAATTCCGATCAGCATTTTAACATACTCCACCTGCAAATTTTGCCGGAAAGTGTTCACATTGCCAGCCTGGTCGGCAGCAAAAATACCATTGGTTAAATCGGTCATGTACTCACCCAAAGAATAAGTGTTGCCGTACAGTTGCGAATCAACAATCCGCTGCAACGTATTCTGATGCAACAGGTGGTTCAACACACTTCGCTGAGAAGAAATAACCCGCTCGTGCATCTTAGGATCTTCGGGCCCACCAAAGAAGTTGAAGCCCCTCCGTTGTAATGCCAGGTAGTTGAATAGATCGTTAGGTACTTTATAGGCATCGGGAGAGAAAATATACTTATTCAGAGCATTAATTGCCCGCTTCTGATCTGCATACGAAACAGGGGTAAATGGCTTAGTGCCACCCGGCTGTCCAATCATTGCACGATCAACATAAACACCCCCGATGAATCGCGAGATCACGGTGGCCGCCTGATCATACTGACTATTGAGAATAAAAAAGGCCTGGCGCATTTCCTGGTAAGACTGGCCCGGAGTAGCATATTGGGTCCTCAATTTTTTCATCAAGTCGTTAACCAACTCGAATCGGTCAGTTGAATACCGGATTTGGTCATTAGAAAGATCGCCAGTGTTTACTCGAGGGTCAATGGCTTTACCAGCCGAACGCATATCATCGGCATCGTTTCCAAAGATAAGTTCAGGCTGAGTGGAGCGCACGAGGATAGCGCTTAACTCATCGGTAGTTTTCACAGGTTTGTAACCAAACTCAATAGCCCACTGATCATAAGGGCCAAGCGCAGGTGAGTAATACTGACCTTGTTTGGAACGATCGCGCGTTACGTTGATGGCCGTGTAATCCATAACAGAGCCCACGAGGGCTTTACCTTTGATGAAATCTTTGTCGTTAAGCTGATCAGGTGTAAAAATCTGACTGGCCTTCATATTGTGATTAAGTCCCATGGTATGACCAACTTCATGCATAATGAGCTCCATCAAGGCTTCTTTTTTCATGCCTGTCATTTCAAGGTCGCTGGCGCCATCGGCCATTAGTGCCGCCTGTCCAAACAAAGTATTCTCCTGCATCAATTCACCGTATGTGCATAATCGTACAGCATCAATACCTAAAACATTCATTTCCTGATAGGCTGAATTAGCGAGGTGGAAAAGTTTGTCATACTTAACACGGTTGGTGTGGTAAACAAATTCCAGCATAATGTCAGCTCCCAGAATTTGACCTGTGCGGGGATTTACGAAGCTGGGACCATAACCACCAAAAGGAGGATTGGGTGAAGACGTCCAGCGCAGAACGTTGTATCGAATATCGCCAGCATCCCAATCGGCATTGTCGGGTTGCACATTCACAACTACTGCATTTTTAAATCCGGCTTTTTCAAAAGCAACATTCCACTGCAATACGCCATCTTTAATAGCTTCCCTAAACTCAGCGGGGGTGGTATTTTCAATCCACCAAACAATGGGTTGTTCTGGTTCTGAAAGTGCGGCATTGGCATCTTTCTTTTTCAAATGCCAGCGGTTGATCATGTCCCGGTAGGGAGTTGCGCTGGTAGACGTCATATCATTTAACGAGGTAGTAAAGAAACCAACGCGAGGATCATCAAAGCGCGGTTGATAATCATTTTGCGGCATGCGTATGAAACTGTTGGCTACCTGAATGCTAATATTCCGGGCATCGGTTACACCGCCCGATCCACCATTCAAAGGCGCATCTTGTGAGTACACATATTCGATCAGCACATCGCTGTTCTCCGGGTAGTTCTTAATAGCTACTACTTTTGTTTTATCCTTATCTAAACTGCCCAGGCTGAAGGCGGTGGGTGGAGCGGTTGGGAACTTGGCTGGCTTAACCTGGCCAAGAGTCTCTTTCAGGAAGAGCGCATCGCACTTGATGAGGTATTTCTTCTCTCCACCACTATCAGCGGCTTCAATTTTCTCGCTGAGCATTACCGAACGGCTCACGTTGGCATCAGCCGATTTGCTTAAAGCATTGGCCGGATCGAAATACATGCCCGTGTTCTCTTCAACAAATTCGATCTTATCGAAATATTTTCGAATCGTGAAGATGGTTGATCCGCGATAAGCGCCTTTGAAAAATCCGGCATCAACCACTCCATTCATCACATGTGAGAAAAGAATGAATTCTTTATTCAATTGACTCTCGGTAATCACCATCCTCACCGCACCTGTAGCGGTATCCTGGTACAATTGAAACAACCCCGGAATGCCTTTGCTTCCTTTGGTGAGATCGGCAATGGTTTTGGGTTTGTCCGGTTCCTTGGCCGGTGATGGCGCAGGGGTAGTGGCCTGTACAGGGCTCTTCGATTTATTTTTCTGGCTTAATCCTACCTGGGGGAGCGCCATCAATCCAATGGCAAAAAGCCACATTAACGAAACAAAATACTTGTTTTTCATTCGATTTTAGAAGTTTTTAGGAGTTAACGGTAAATTGAATTTTAAAAGGTATAAATATTTTACAGTTGGCAAAACGAGATTTACACATCCTTTAATTTTCTCCTTAGCAACCTTAGCCCATGAAAAATTAAACTTTGCTAAATGCAAAGCATTATTACCTGGATAATGACTCATTCATCAGGTAACATTCGTATAACAATTCGAATAGGTAGGTTTTTTTTACGGTTGTTTTACTTCCACCACCTCAATCTCTGTTCTGCGGTTAATCTCGCGGCCTTCCAACTCGTCATCGTTAGTAGCCAATGGGCGCTCTTCGCCATATCCCACAGCCAATAAGCGTTGGGTGTCAATGCCTTTTTTAATCATATAATCCACCACGGCCTGAGAACGTTTTAGAGACAGAACTTTATTGGTCCCATTGTCGCCCAAATTATCGGTGTGGCCGTTGATTTGAACGCGGAGATGAGGGCTTCGTTTAAGCAGATCAAGCACCCGTTCCAATTCGTTTATTGAGGAGGGCTTCAAATCGGCCTTTCCCGTATCGAAAAAGATATTCCTCAATGTTGACCTGGCTCCTACTACCACCTTCGACATGATAATGGCTGTTTCGATTGTTTGCGATTCGGCAAACACAGGAACATCAAAGTGCATAGAGTTGAACAAGTAACCCTCGCAGTTGGCGCTTACACCAAAATTTCCGCCATGCGGAATAATAATGATGAAAACACCCGTATTCATGTTGGTGTTGGCGCGCGTTAGGATTTTGTTGGTTTTATTGTCCACCAAAACAATTTGCGCATACAAAGGTTTGCCCTCCTCGTTAACAACTTTACCCCTGAATTCCGTTGCTACATGATATTTTGCTTTAATGCTTGGGTCAACAAAAGTGCCGCTTAGCAAAGAGTCGGCCTTGCTTGCTTTTTTGGCTAATTCGGAGTCGGGCACTTTAGCTTTTTGAGCCACTGAAATTATGGAGTCTGCCCTGGCAATGGAGTCTGCTCTCAACTTAATAGCCAGCGAAACAGAATCGATCTTAATTTTAACCGGAAAAGTGGCCATGTAAATATCAGTATTGCCGATCCCGCCCTTTCTCACCGATGTAAAATACCCATGTCTTTTATCCGCGCTCAGATGAAAATAATTATCATACTCGGGGCTATTAACCGGGTAGCCCAGGTTCTCCGGCTTTTGCCATTTGTTGTTTTTAAACCGGGTTTTATAGATATCGTAATTCCCAAGTCCCTTGTGGCCTTCCGATCCAAAATAAAGAGTACCATCGGCATGCATGAAGGGTGCATCTTCATTGGCTGGTGTGTTCACTTCGGGGCCCAGGTTAACGGGCCTGCCCCACTTTCCATCCGAATCTAACTTGGTCATATAAATATCCAGTTCACCGTAACCTTCAGAGCGGTCGCTCACAAAAAAGAAGAACTGACCATCGGGAGAGAAGCATCCCGAAGATTCCCAACTGATCGTGTTAATGGGCGAAGGCATGGGCTCGGCCTTTGTCCAAACACCATTCATGTGTTGCGATTTATAACCCTTCGTCAACTTCGATTGAAACAAGTCACGACTATCACCATAATATAAAATCAAGGTGGTGCCATCAGGTGAAAAAAAAGAGGCCGCATCATGACCGTGGCTGTTGATCTCTTCACCCAAAAGGTTTGGCTCTGTCCACACGCCAGCAATTTTTTCTGAAAACAAAACACTTTCAAATAACTGATTATTATTCCTCACATCGCGCTTGGTTGTATCGCGGGCAGAAGTAAATATTAAAGTGGTTTCGCCAGAATCAAGCAAGGGGGCGAAGTCGTTATAAATCGTGTTAATCGGTCTGGGCAAAAGGTTGACCGAGGTAGCCACTGGAGTTTTTATTAACGAATCGGCCAGCAAGCATTGCTCAATTCTATCATCGGCAATGGCCGAAAGGCGTTTATGTTTTTTCTTAAAATTTCTAAAATGTTCGAGAGCCTCCTTAAATTGAAATCGTTCCTGGCAGGCATGACCTAAATAAAAATCTATTTCCGGGTTTATGTCATGATTGCTTTTATAGGCCTTTTGTAAGAAGGTCAGGGCTTCATACTTTCGGTTGGAAGACAGAAAAGTTACACCCAGTTTAAATTGGATTTTAGGGTCTTCGGGCGATAATTTTTGGGCTGCCTGATAATTGGTGATGGCTTCATCGAAGGCTCCCCGGCCAAAGGCTTTATCACCCAAATCCAGAAGGGATTTAAGGCTTTGGCTTGCGCCAGGGAAAGCGGAAAAAATAAAGCAAACGAAAAATCCGGCACGAAGCATAAAGAGCAAATTTAAACGAATTATCGATTAATCATTGCCTCGTAAAACCAAAGGGTGCACGACAGTATTGCATGGTTTATTCTGCTCCTTAATCACCTCATCCCCGGCCCCTCTCCAAAAAGGAGAGGGGTGACTCTTTGTTGAACCTTGCGAAGGTTTCATATGGAAAAGATTTAAATCCCATAAAACGTGCAATCCTCACGCACAATCATTTAAAAAAGCTCCCCTCTCCGGTTCGGAGAGGGGTCGGGGGTGAGGTGCTAGGTTGGGCAACGTATTCCTCAACGCATACTTACAAAACTGTCGTACACCCAACCAATAGTTATCCAATAGTTAAATCCCCTAATGGTCAAACAGTTTCTCTTTGTATATTTGAACGATGCGTAAAAAGTTGATCCTCGATTCGCTCATCTTCGACCTTACCCTCAATCGACTTTGCCAGCAATTAATTGAAAACCACCAGGGTTTTTCCGAGTCGGTTTTGGTTGGCTTGCAGCCCAGAGGTGTATTTGTTGCTTCACTTATCCATAAAAAGCTGGAGGATCAGCTCAGGAAAAAAATTCCGTTGGGCATGCTTGACGTCACCTTCCACCGCGATGATTTCAGGCGCAGGGAAATTCCGGCCAAAGCCAGCGAAACAAAAATTGACTTTATCATCGAAGCAAAGAATGTGGTGCTGATTGATGATGTATTGTTTACTGGCCGCACCGTTCGTTCTGCCCTCGATGCCTTAATTAATTTTGGCCGACCGCAGAAAGTTGAACTGTTAGTTTTAATCGACAGGAAACACACCCGGCAACTGCCCATTGCGGCCAACTATGTTGGGAAATATGTTGACACCATGGCTTCGCAAAAAGTATTAGTAGAACTGGAGGCTCAAGGGCACAAACAAAATAAAATCTGGTTGACCTAAACAAACAACTTCTATGTCAAGACTCAGTCAGCGGCATTTATTAGGGATAAAAAACATAACCAGCGAGGACATAGAATTAATTTTTGAGACTGCCTCAAACTTTAAAGAGGTAATTAACCGTCCCATCAAAAAAGTACCCAGCCTGCGTGACGTTACCATCGCCAATATATTTTTTGAAAACTCTACCCGCACCCGTTTATCATTTGAACTGGCGGAGAGGCGCCTTTCGGCTGATGTGGTTAACTTCTCCTCCTCCACCAGCTCAGTAAAGAAAGGCGAGACCCTGCTCGACACAGTAAATAATATCCTGGCTATGAAAGTGGATATGGTGGTGATGCGCCATGCCAGCGCGGGCGCTCCCCACTTTCTTTCGCGCCACATCAAAGCCAACATTGTGAATGCGGGAGATGGAACGCACGAACATCCAACTCAAGCCCTGCTTGATGGTTTTTCGATTCAGGAAAAACTTGGTAAAGTGAGTGGAAAGAAAGTAGCCATCATTGGTGATATCCTTCACTCGCGCGTGGCCCTCTCGAATATTTTTGCCCTTCAAAAGTTAGGAGCCAAAGTAATGGTGTGCGGCCCCCCTACCCTTCTTCCTAAATATATAACCAGCCTGGGAGTAACCGTTGAGCCTGATGTTACCAAGGCATTGCAATGGTGCGATGTGGCCAACGTGCTGAGAATCCAATTAGAACGTCAACAATTAAAATACTTTCCCTCGCTTCGCGAGTATGCCTTGTACTACGGCATCACCAAAAAAATGCTGGATGAGTTGGACAAGGAAATAGTACTCATGCACCCGGGCCCGATTAACCGCGGAGTAGAATTAAGCAGCGATGCGGCAGACTCACATCATTCAATTATTCTGGATCAGGTGGAGAATGGTGTGGCCATCAGGATGGCGGTGCTGTATTTGCTGGCGGGGATTAGGGATTAACATTGCTTTACTTTTCCTTATCCATTCCAAAAATATTCCCACCCCAATAATAATTTTCGAAGGCAGTAACAAATGGGTATCGTGTAATCAGTTGATGCTTTTTTAGTTTGATTGAGTTTGACCTTTGCACGAGGACGTCAAAATCGCGTGAGGTAGCTGTCTCCTTCACTTCTATTGCGGTAGCATTGTTAAATATAAAATCAATCTCCTGCCCCGACTTTTTTTGATAATAGTTGATGGTGCCCTGCGGCTTAAGTTGGGCGGCTATAACATTTTCAAAAAGCTGCCCGCTCGAAATTTGTTTGGCAGCCAGCGCATTTAAAATTCCTGTGTCAGAGAAATAAAGTTTCGGCTGTTGAGAAATTTCTTTATCCACATTGGTAGTGAACGGCTTCACGGTATAGGCAAAATAAGTGTATTCCAAAAGTTGTAGATACGATGATATCTTCTGCCTGTTTATGCCCGATACACTCGAAAGCTTGGTGTAGTCAAGTTTACTGCCCACCCTGGCTGCCAGCAACTTCACTAATTTGTAGAGATCATCACTGGCCGAGAAATCTGCCAAAAGGCGAACGTCCAATTCAATGTATGAGTTGATGATGTCATGGAGCAAATCTTTTTTAGATTCGATTTTGGAAGAAAGCACCACTTCCGGAAAACCACCATACTCAATGTACTCTTCATATAATTTATTAAACCGATCGTACCACGCCTTGTTGAAAGATTGCCAGGCATAGTTGGCAGGCTGCTTCACCTGAATATCCCTGAACTTCAAAAACTCAATAAAGCTCAACGGGTATAATTCAAAAATTTTTTTTCTCCCCGCCAGACTTTCTGAAAACTTGTTCCTCATATAGTATGAACTCGACCCCGTTACAATGAATTTTATTGAATACGTATCGTACAGATATTTAATCAGGCTGGGAAGGTTTTCCACCAACTGCACTTCATCAAGGGCAATTACACATGGCTTGCTTAGATCCAACCCCTTTAGTTGTAACTCCTCCGCAATGCCTTCATAGTTTGGCCTGTTGAGCAACTCCCTTATCTCGATGCGTTCACAGTCTAAGTAGAGTTTATTTTTATGCTTAATATGCTCTAAGAGATATTTAACAGCCGTGCTTTTTCCTACCCTGCGCATACCGGTTATGATGATGGCCTGCCTTTGAGAAAGGTGTTCAACCAATGAAGAATAACTTGATCTGCTATGCATAATAGACGTAAATGTATGTCAAATGTGTATCATTTAAGTGCCAAATACAATCAAACAGTTATACTAATTGATAAATATTTAATCTTTTAGTAAATAGTTTATGCTTGAATCTTGATTTTCTGGGCAGAAAAGCAATTTTTAATAAAACTCAAACCAATATGATGGATTGCGAACGGTAATGCCCCGGGCCGATCAACCGAGGCTTGAATTAAGTAGCGATGCCGCTGATTCACATCACACCGTTACAACTTGACCACGTTGAAAATGGTGTGGCTGTGCCGATGGGCTTTATCTGCTGGCGGAGATCAGGGATTAGCATTAGGGTCTAGGGATTAGTTCGGCCGACAAAAAAATGCGAAATTCCGGAATCAATAAACTTTCGCTTTACCATACAAAAGGTGTTGGATTAGCGAAGGTTTTGGGAGATTTGTTTCGGCAATTTAGATGTTATGCGTCATTCTTGGCGGCATCGCAACTTGAAACATTCTGCAAGAAATTAACATTGAAAAAACAATCACTATGGCAACAGAAATTAATACTTGGCAAATCGTAAACGGAAAACTTTCACAGGTTTCTTCTTCATTAGCTGAGAACGGACGAAAGGAACGAGACGACCTTGAACAGTGGATTAAAAGTAATCCCGAAATTTTAGGCAACGACATTGCAATCATCGGTGAACAAGTCCAAACCAAATCGGGACCGTTGGATTTTTTAGGCATTGACCGTTCAGGCAATCTTGTGATTGTGGAACTCAAACGGGACAAATTGCCGAGAGAAGTTTTAGCACAAGCGATTGATTACGCTTCTGACATTTCGTTTTACGAACCCGACCAACTAAATGAAATTTGTTTGGCTTTTACAAAACAAACTCTTGGCGATTACCTTTCGGAAAAATTTTCCGACACGAACTTTGAAGAAGTT
>JAYUHI010000371.1:0-9071 GCA_043767095.1 Bacteroidota bacterium | reverse complement strand
ACCTCCGTAATACGATCCTATTCCGGCTCCAGTGCCCCAGGGTATTGAACGGGCTTTGAGATAAAGTTCGTAAGCTTTGATGTTTTTAGTTGGAGCAGCATTGATGATGGCTTTGGCCTGGGACGAAACTGCTATCTTGAATTTCGATGCGATGGACTGTGCGATTTCTGATTGAATTTTAAAAACGTCCGTCAGGTCGCGGTCAAACACTTCCGACCAAACGTGTCGATCGGTTTCGGCATCAATTAACTGGGCAGTGATCCGGAGTTTGTCACCCGATTTTCTCACGCTGCCTTCCAGAATATTGGCCACGTTAAGTTGCCTGGCGATGTCCTTTAAATTGGTTGTCTTTCCTTTCCCTTTGAACTGGATTACCGAAGTGCGGCTGGTGACATGCAAACCTTTAATAGATGAAAGGTGGGCTATAATTTCTTCCGTAATGCCATCGCTGAAATATTCCTGTTCGGGGTCGCTGCTGATGTTATCGAAATAGAGTACAGCAATAGAGTTGCCGAGGTCAACCGGTTGAGCAGGCAGCATTTTTGGAATTACAAAATACCCTGCAACACTGAATAGCAAGACAATGGCTGCAACGATGGTAAGTTTCTTTTTAGCGGAGTTTGATAGTTTGCCAGCTTTTAAATCGCTTGCTGAAGAGGCAGATTGCCCTTTACCTGTTGTAAAGGAGGGAGTTGGTTTTTTCAAAGAGGTGATTATTTCTTTTACAGCATTCGCTACTTTGTTAACCTGATCGCGGTAAAAAGTTTTGTTAACATTGTCTTGCGGATGTTCTTCATTAGCTCGCAGCGGTCGATTAACACCCGGAGATTTAAAAATAAACTCAATCGCCCTCAACACTCCGCCTAACTCATTTTCCAAAAGTGTTTTGTCTTCATCGTCCAGGTCATGAATTTTAATGGGCAGAATCCGGCTCGCCACATTTCCATTGCTCAACTTTATATCTCTTCCGAACTTATCTTCCTTCGCCAACTTATTAAACGCGCAGAACTCATGCTGCCAGGCAAAGCTTTTGGTGTCGCAGTAGGTTTGGGAAATGATGGGGATGAAGATGAGGCACTTTAGTTTTCCTTCCAGGCTTTTGTCCACGTTGTGGGTTTCAAGCAGGCCATCGTGGGGGTTGGTGTCGAAGTAGATGGAAATGTCTTCTTTGAAGGTGGCTTCGAGTTCTGTTTTTAGAGCGCTAACAAACTCCGTTACCCAGTGATCGCCTTTGTTATCCTTTTGGCGGTAAGAGATAAAGATGTCGTATTCAAAACCGGGGATGATGGAAGGCATTGTCAATGCTTATTGAAAACTGGTGGGTGCTGGAATCTCAAGGTCTTTACAAATCTTTCTAACCAGATGATTCTTGGTTTCTTTGTTCCTGGGAACGGATGAAATCTTTTTATTTCTGGCATTTATAAAAATACTATGGTTATCTCCTCGCGATTCAAATAGCAGCTATTGTCAGTTAAGTACCGAATGAGATTGCTTGTTTTCATTTAAGCAAACTCCAACGATTCTTTAATAAACTTTCGGTTTCCCTGATCTCTTGTTGAAAGTTCGCGTTGGGTTTGTAAAACTAAATCAACTGCTTCGAGCAAGTTTGCTTTTGATTCTTCAAGAGTTTCACCCTGAGTGTTTACGCCAGGAAGTTCTTCGATAAAGGCAATATATCCACCTTCTTCAGCTTCTTCAAAAACAGCCGTTAACTTTAATTTTGTTTTCATAGTGATTTATCAAAGAGTAAAGTTAGTAAAAACAAAGGTAGCTCTGGGTAGGCCAGACCTTTACTGTTTTTGCGGTATCCATGTTCGCTCAATAAAGGCCCGCATGCGGGGGTCTGTTCTTTTCTTCCTTAATGTTATGGAAACCGGAACAATACCATGAACCATGTAATCTCTTTCCTTCAGTGCCTCTTCCAATAATTGATAGGCTTTTTCCTCTTCACCAAGCCCCATGTAAATTGCTGCTATGGGACATTTAGAAACGTATTGCCGCTTTGACAATTCATTCATTTGACGGATAACCTCATAGGCCTTTGGCGCATTACCCATTAGGGCATAAGCCTCTCCTGAATAAAAATAGAATGCTGTTTTTATTGTGACTTCCCGTTCAATTACTGTTTGATAATTACCCTTCATCATTTGATAAGCCATTGAGTTTTCTAATTCCTTCTCATTTAATCCTTTTGGAGGATCTGAATTAAACTTGCATATCATAAGGATAACTTCTTGACTTGTCCTTTGTGTACTTTTGTCTATTGCCTTCATTATTTGAAGTTCTTTTTCTGCTTCCTCGCAATTTTCTGCACGGACGAGGAAATAGAAAGAATTATTATGACTTTCCAGGTTGCCAGGATTGAGGGCAATTCCTTTTTGGAAAGACTTCATGGCTGCTTCCTTGTCCCAATCCCAAAGGGATTGCACCAAACCTAATTCCGCGTAGGCCCATCCATTGTTGGGGTCCAACGCAATAGCTTTCTCAATATATTCTTTTGAAAGCCTCCAAAATTCCAGTGAATAGGTGGGGGAGAAGTGGGCAAGCAACCAGTAACTCTTCCCCAAACCAGTATAGGCATTTGAAAATTCAGCATCCAATTCAATTGCCTTTCTGTAAAAAGCAATAGACGAATCAATATGACTCACATCAAACGTATCCCAAAACAATCCTTGTTGATTGCGGCCCTTCAGGTAGTGGTCATAAGCATTTTGGTTCGAAGTTGGAATAGATTCTATTCGCAACCTTACCTCCGGAGTTATAGTGGCCTGGAGAGATGCCGCAACATTTTGCGCTACATTACTCTGCACGGAAAATACATCGGTAATGTCATGCTCATAGGTTTGCTGCCACAAGGGAGTTTCATCTTGTCCATCAATTAATTGAACGGAAATTTTTATACGCGTTCCAACTTTTCTAACACTTCCTTCCAGCAATGTGGCCACACCTAATTCACTGGCTATTTCTTTTAATGGTTTTGGTGAATCTTTGTAGGCGAGCATAGAGGTGCGCGGTATAACCCTCAGGTTTTTTATTTTGTAGAGGTGATCCATGATTTCCACCATCATGCCGTCACTAAAATATCCCTGATCATGCCCCTCACTTATGTCGGTGAACGGAAGCACCCCAATGGATTTATCAAGTTGCGGAATGAGTTTATTTCCCCAGCCCAGAAAATAAAACATGGAGAAAAGAATGACTCCTAAAGCAAGGACTCCTCCAGCAATGAAAGAAACTCGTTTTCTCTTTACCGGTGTAACTACCCCATGCGTTGGCTTGACGGAATTGCGGGCACCAACCGGTTGTTGCATGGCGTGGATTAAATCTTTTATACTTCGGGCAACTTTGTTGATCTGGTCGCGGTAGAATGTTTTGTTCAGATTCTTTTCGGGGTTATCTGCCGGAGTTAGTGGCCGGCTCACGCCTGGAGCGCTAAAAATAAAGTCAATTGCCCGTAGCACTCCTCCAATTTCATTTTCAATTGTGGCTTTATCTTCTGCATCAAGGTCATGGATTTTTATGGGAAGAGTGCGGCTGGCTACATTGCCGTTGCTTAGTTTGATATCTCGGCCAAACTCAGGCCTCACCCCATTCCCCTCTCCGGGGGAGAGGGGAGCGCCTTCGATTGCCATTCTGTTAAATGCAACAAACTCATGCTGCCAGGCAAAGCTTTTGGTATCGCAATAGGTTTGTGAGATGATGGGAATGAAGATGAGGCACTTCAGTTTTCCTTCCAGGCTCTTATCAACGTTGTGAGTTTCGAGGAGGCCATCGTGGGGGTTGGTGTCAAAGTAAATGGAGATGTCTTCCTTGAAGGTGGCTTCGAGTTCTGTTTTAGAGCGCTAACAAACTCCGTTACCCAGTGATCGCCTTTGTTATCCTTTTGGCGGTAGGAGATAAAGATGTCGTATTCGAAGGCGGGGATGAGGGAAGGCATATGCTACTAAGGAATGAAGGATAGCAGAAACTTCAATTCACCATCCGACAGGTTTTCCATTTCGGACTTGTCGAAGATTGACATTAGATATACCTTTTGCCTGACCACATGAACGTGGGTGATTAACCGTCCGCCCCCTGATTTACCTTTTCCTTTTGAGGCAATCGCCAGTCTGATTTTGTAGCAACCTTTCCCCAGGTCTGTTCCTTGTTCGGGATTAGTCATTAACGTTGAAATGAGTTCATCAACCTCGCCTTTCAAGGATGGGTATTTCCTGATCAGCCTTTTGGCCTGCTTTTTAAAATACGATGTAACTTCTACTTCAAAGTTCATTGAGGAAGGCCTTAGCCGACTGGAGTTTTATTTTACCCTTTTTGGCCAGCCCAACCTCTTTTACAGATCCCTTTAACTCCTGGAGAAACCTTTGTTTCGCTGGACTGAGTTTGGGTTTCATTTTAACTTTCGACCGTTTTAGAATGGCTTCAAGTTCTTTTAACACAGTCCGGTCATCCAATTTCAGCACTTCTTCAATCAGATGTATTTTTATGGTATCCTCAAACATGATGGAAATTTTTTGTAAGTCAAATTTATCAAATATTTATTGAACGGTTATAAGGATATCAGGCTTTTGTTCGCCCTGGCAAACTTAAGTTTTAATGTTGATTTGATTTGGGATTAGTCCTGTCAAACTCCCGGTATTGAAGTAATATATTTTGGGAATCCAGGGCCGGTGGCACTTCTGAAATTTCACTCCAAAGCCAGGATGCGCAATCCTGAACAGGGAGCTTTGGAAATGCTGACACGCTTAACTCGTTCAATAGCTTCATAATCCTGAATGCATTCATCCAAGCGAAAAACCTTTTTCGAAAAGCACTTAGCGTAGCTGTGTTAGCTTTGGCTTCGGCCACAGCCTCATTCAATTTTTGTTTTGTGAAGTAGGAAGTAAACACTGGATGGATTTTATTTTGGTGAAGTAGTTCAATAGGATTTCCAATCTCTTTGAACTGATCAATCAAACCAAAAACTTTTCTGAGTTCCATAAATAAATCCGGATGGTACGACAATAGTTGCCGGGTTCGTTCCCATTCCATCATCTCACGGCCTGTCCCGAATGGAACACGCTCTGATTTTCTGGCCGATGGAAAAACCGTTGTTGATGTTAAGTCGCCAAAACGTTCCAGTTGAATAATTTTATTGAGGAAATAAAAGTCCTCGCCCGCCTTGCGCGTATTCATCCCGCCTTGCTTTTCATAAGCTGTTGTAGCAACGGCCATGGATGAACCAACCGTTTGAAAAGCATAAGGGAATCCACACCACCGCAAGGCGTTGTTGTAATAACGCAGGTGAAGTTCATATTCAATAATGGCTTGTTGATTCTCATCATGCAACGGATGCTCAAAATAAATGCTGCAGCCATTCGTACGAGGTTGACGGAAGTACCGTTCAATCTCGGCCAGGTAATTTTCCTGCACAGTGCAATCACCATCCAAGCAAACGATTACCCCCTCTTTGAAATTGCCGGCCTCTTTGAATCGCTTCACCGCCATGTCCATTCCGATTTTTCTCGCCATCCCGACTCCCGCTTTTTTATCTGGAAGGTTGAAGGCCTCAATGGGAATAAATTTTAGGTTGTTAGAATCCAACTGTCCTTTATCGGCCAACAAGCTTTCCATAATATTTTTGTTGGCTGCCTTAATCTCCCGACTAGCCAATTCTGAATGATTCACCACCACCATACACTCCGCAAAAAAATCAATACCTGAATTTTGCCGGAGTGAATCAAGGGTTTGTTTGATTCCTGTTTCCGCCAGGCAGGGAATAACTATTATTAATTTCAGACCATTCCGTGGTTGCTCCATTAAACCAAATTAACGATTAGCTTTGGCGTACGATAGTTTTGGAATTGATTTTTTTTGTTGAGCCCTGAAAGGGCTTCATCAATAAACACTGGGTGAAGCCCAGTGTTACTGACAGCTAAGTAATCGTAAGCCCTGAAAGGGCGGAATCATTTCGCCCCTTCAGGGCTTGAATTCGAGTATTATAGCCACGCAGAACTTCGCCCTGCGTTTTGATACTGCGCCCTTTCAGGGCTAATCCGAAAGAAAATATACCCGTACACCATTTTAAAATCCTTCTTACAAAACTGTTAGACGACCATTAACTTTTAACTAATAACTGTTCCGGCACGATCACTAACTTGCGCTAAAATTAGCTGACATGTATTACAACTCCATCATTGAAACCATCGGCAATACGCCCATGGTGAAATTGAACAAAATATTTACCGGTTTGCCAGGAACATTTCTTGCCAAAGTGGAATACTTCAATCCGGGCAACAGCACCAAAGATCGCATGGCCCTCAAGATGATTGAAGATGCGGAGAAGGCCGGCTTACTAAAACCGGGCGGCACCATCATTGAAGGAACTTCGGGCAACACCGGCATGGGCCTGGCCCTCACGGCTGTGGCGAAAGGCTACAAATGTATTTTCACTATGGCCGACTAGCAGTCGCAGGAAAAAATAAATATATTAAGAGCAGTAGGAGCGGAGGTGATTGTTTGTCCCACAAACGTAGAGCCTGATGATCCACGATCTTATTATTCCGTGGCGAGAAAACTCAATAAAGAGATTCCAAATTCTATCTATCCCAATCAATACGACAACCCTTCGAACACGGCTGCTCATTTTGAAGCCACAGGGCCGGAGATTTGGAAACAAAGTGAAGGGAAGATCACCCACTATGTTGCGTGCGTGGGCACGGGCGGTTCCATGTGTGGTACATCACAATTTTTAAAGGATCAGAATAGCCAAATCATTTCGGTGGGTATTGACACATATGGATCGGTCTTCAAAAAATTTAAAGAGACGGGCGTGTTCGATAAGAATGAAATCTATCCATACCTCACGGAAGGTTTTGGAGAAGACATCTTGCCGAAGAATGTTAACTTCGATGTGATTGATTTGTTCATTAAAGTAACGGATAAAGACGGAGCGATAATGGCGCGAAGACTGTCTCGCGAGGAAGGTTTATTTGTAGGATGGAGCAGCGGTTCGGCCGTGCATGGGGCGCTGGAATATGCCAAAGAGCATTTGAAGAAAAATGATGTGATGGTAATTCTTCTGCCCGACCACGGCACGCGTTACCTGAACAAAGTTTATAACGATCAGTGGATGAAAGATCATGGTTTCCTGGAGGAGAGAACCTACGCCACTGCACGGGATATTATCGCCAGGCGAAATGGTAAGAATAGCCTGCATACCATCACATCGAAATCAAAAATTGAGCAAGCCATTTTGCTTATGAATAAGGAAGGCATTGACCAGGTGCCCGTGGTTGATGGCGATAATTATGTGGGCACCATTTCTGCCTCAGGCCTTCTGGAAAAAATCATTCAACATCCCGAAGCGAAGAATGAAGCGGTTGAATCGGTGATGGATAAGCCTCTGACCTTTGTTGCCCTCGATAGCACACTGGATGTTCTTTCTTCCATGGTGAACAAGGCCAACAAGGCCATCCTGGTTCGCGATGAGAAAGAAGCCGTGCATATCATTACCCAGCACGATATTTTGAAGGCCATGACAGCCTGAAATTTGAAGTTCCAACAATTATGCAAAATATCGATTCATCTTTTTTTGGCAGAACTGGCTGGTTTTTTTAAAAGTGTGTCTATATTTAGTCGGTTCAAGCCAGACCTAATGAATTACTAACCCCCAACTTATGCTGTTTAACAAAAAAACGGAACTTAATGTCTTGATCAACCTGGCCGCAATTGATAAAATCATTGACGCCAAAGAGGTGAAACTGATCCAAATGATTGGTATGGCCAACGGCATCGATAAAGAGGAGATTGATGAAATGATCAGACATCCGCAGACCATCATTGATATGGCCCTCATGACTTCGGATGAGAAATTTGAGCACCTCTATTACCTGGTCACGCTCATGAAAGCAGATGGAAAAATTTTCCAAAACGAAATCGATTTTTGTGAGACCGTTGCTTCCAGGCTCGGCTACCGGAAAGGCGTTGTGGCCGCCATGTCGCAGCATATTTACAGTGATTTAGCCGTGCGTGCCGACAGGGAAATGCTCCGGAAAAAATCCGATCAATACATTATTTTTTAGCCTCGCTTCCAGTTTTTTTTAGCCTTCTCCTTCCTATCATTTAATTTCCTTCCGGTCATCACCCTTTAAACGGGGTAATGGAAGGGTGTATTTCAAATTCCAGACGCGTGAAACTGCAACAAAGCGTGCATAACCTTTCGCTGCCAACTTTGAGAAAGTTCTAAACTTTCGGAAAGTTAGCTGGAGCAGGAAAAAGGATGCTGGCAATTGCCTTGATTATCACTTGAAAACGAAAGGGGTTATATAATTGTCGCGCCATAACATTCGACCCCTCTGTGGTCGTTCAGCATTATGATTCGCCCTTTACAAACATAGGACTAAGATCGAGTCCTTTTTCCTATTGATAATCCCGATAGGGATTAAATCTTTGTAGATCGAATTACCATGATAAACCGACCCCGTAGGGTCGAATGTTTTAGCCAAACCCTACAATTATATATAACCCATTGTTTTTTTATTAAAAATCAAATGCTGCACACCGCGATGTAACCTTAGTAGAAACGCAATCATCAATGATAATGAACCTTATTACCTTATTCTTTAAGCCCAATAAGGTAATAAGGGTTACGGGCACACAGCATATTTTCTACTAAGGTCTATCCAGTTTTTTGGCCGATCAGGGTTATGTAAACTTAGTTGAGGTCTCCGCAGGATGAACTTGAAATACACCCCTCACAGGTGTTTCATGCTTGCCATAGGGAGACCTAATGAGGTCTGTTTGCTGGAAAATTTCTGAAAGTTTCTCTCTCCGAGTTTTGCAATTTTTCGCTAAGCCCTCGCTCACCCTCTAACTCCCTGAAGGGAGAACCTCAGCGCGTTGACCCTTTAGGGGCAGGGGTGTGCGGGGACTACAAAAAGTCGTACACCCAATCACTCAAAATCTTTAATCAAATCCGCTAACTTTTCATAAACTTCTTTTGAATGAGCCGGGAAGTTGGCAAACCGTAATTGATTCTTCTTTCCTGCACCATAGCCATCGCCAGGCAGAAGGCCATGAGGCTGCAGGTGAGC
>JAYUHI010000370.1:0-3830 GCA_043767095.1 Bacteroidota bacterium | reverse complement strand
ATCAATGCCCGCAGCGTTGGCATTGATCAGGGGCATGGCCACAATGTTTTTTGCCTTTTCTCCTTTTGCTTTTTTGCTCATAACTTTAAGGTTTAATGATGTATAATAAAAAATCCTGCTTGCCTGTTTGCATAATGGATTTACTCTTCTATACGGGCTCGAACTCCCAATTGAAAACTCAAGGTGCAAACATGCATTCTACTAAGGTTGACAAAGGAGATTTTAAGAGTTTTTATCAAGTAATATCGTTATCCAAATGTGCCGGGACACCCAACTTCAAAGCAAAAACCCATCAAACACTATCGTATTCCATACTTTTTTTGATTCGCTAAAAAACCGCGGAAGTCAGGAAATAACTATATCGACTCTGAGCAGGCTTGAGAATATCCATCAGAATTCGTTAGTAATTTAATTTCAAAATCTTATCCAACTGTTTGATTGCGATTGACTCAGGCATCATCCGCATAGCGCTATTTCTAAAGTATTGTAAAATGGGATTACCGATGTTGGTCATCTTTCCAAAATTCCACGACATATTCACAACGTGCACTGCTTTTTTGTAGCGAATATTCTGGTATTGTTCAAATGCTTTTTCAGGAGATGGATTTTCTTTCAGGCATTTGGCAATTACGTAAGCATCTTCCACAGCCTGGCATCCACCCTGGCCCAGGTTGGGCGTAGTGGCATGCGCGGCATCACCAAGCAAGGCAACCCGGCCTTGCCACCATTGTTTGATGGGCACAAAATCGTTGATGTCGGAGCGGATAATATTTTCTTCCGGTGTAGCTTCAATCAGTTGAGTTGGAATATCTCCGAAAACAGAATATAGATTGAGCAGTTTTTTCCTGACCTGGCCCGGCTCGTCATTTCCATCGGCTTCAGTAAAATATGTGGTGAAGTAATACACTTCGTTTTCTGAAGTTGGTACGAATCCAAAACGAAGACCCTTCTGCTTTCCCAACATCTCATAGGAATTAAAGCCCCCTGGCCCCCAAAGGGGGGATGGCAGGGGCTTCAATGAGAACTTGGCCATTCCCCGCCAGCAGGTTTGCCCGGAATACCGAAGAGGCACTTCACCCATAATATTTTTTCTTACTACCGATTTTATTCCATCGGCACCAATCGCCAGGTCTGCTTCAGCCGTTGACCCATCCTCAAATTCCATCACAACTTTTTGAGCCAGTTGAGCTATTGACGTTAGTCGTTTGAAGAGATGTATTTTGTTGATGTCAAGTTCATTGAGTAAAGCCTGCTGCAACCGTCCCCGATGAAAGGCGTAACTTCCAATGCCATAACGGTGCGCCACTTTCTCTTTCAAAGCCAGTCCAGAAATTAACCTGAAGGATTGGTCAACGACATTAGCCTCAACAATTTCCAGCCCCGCCTCAATTACTTTCTTTTCAATTCCCAACCGCTGGAAAACCTGCATGGCATTGGAGGCCATGACAATGCCTGCGCCTACCGGTTTCAATTCTGGTGCTGCTTCAAAAATTTCAGATTCAATACCCGATTGTTGTAGGGTAATGGCGGTGGTGAGGCCACCAATGCCGGCCCCGATGATGGCTGCTTTCATTATTAGGCAACAGTGTTTATTCAAATTCTTTTTGCGGATGCCCTTGTGGTAATACCCGATAGATGTTTTTGTAGGCTTGAACTATTGGGTCCAACGGTTTGTATTTTGCCTCCTCATACTCCTCTTGATAGGCTTTATCCAATTCATCCTGCATTTTTTTTGTTTGCAACTTTTGCTCCGTTAATTCCAACTCCCTTTGCAAAGCTTGCTCAGGGTTGTAGTCTGCCATGTTTTGATTATTGGCCTCATCAGCACTTTTGCCGAAATCAATCAACCTTAGTTTTGGAAATGAATACTTCCAATCACATGATCGCTCCTTCAATTTTTCAAAAACAAATTCATAAAAAGGGATTAGGTTGCCTCTTTCTCCAATCCAAATCGTGCCCATGTAAAAATCTATGTAGTCGTATTTTTTAGGATTTTCATTTCTATTGTTCAAAAAATCGGCAATAAAACGCCCGCTTCCTCTCATGGATCCTAAATCGTAAATTTTATTGTCATGCCCTACCACTTCGTGGTTATTGGAAAATACATCATACGTACATAGCCCAAGAATATATTGAAATTCTTCGAACTCTGAAATTTTATCTAAGTCATCTTGTTTAAATTCGCTTACATCAAGATGTATTGGTTCAGATTCTTTCTTCTTTGTAAGTCTGTTCAGGTTGTCGGTGATTCTTATATGCTCTTGAAACTGCTGCTCGGGTGTGGGATGAAGAAGGAAAATATATTCCGACTGGACTAATCCTTTTGGTGCTAATATTCTATACCTGTCGGGAGCACTGTCGAAGATGAACTTTAAAAGTTCAAGGCATTCCATGTCTGATTTGTGTAAGTTGTTTTCTGTCATAAATTTTATTGCGCGAGGCGAACTGACAAATGATTCGTAGGTTTCCAGATATCAAAAATAGAAAATAACTACTTGTCTTGTGTCCCTCCCATTTCCACAGGGTGCAGAACATCAGCCTCGTAGGAGAGGGAGTCCCAGCACAAGCCTTCTTTGATGGAGTCATCGCAGCCCTAATAAGAAGTCATCGCGGCCGAGTCACGGCCTGCCTGCAGGCCGGACGAGTGCCGCGATCCGATAAGAACAACGAACACACACTATGAAAACCAAACACTGCTACACTGGATCGCGGTATGAGTCCCGGCCTGCCGGGACTCAGCCGCGATGACTGCTTCACCTGCTGTCTGTCATGCCTTTACATTTAATTTCTTCTTCCCTCGCAGGTCAACGGCCAAAAAACATACCTTTGCCCCCGATTTTTAGGGCTCATGTCAAATGTAAAATACATATTCGTTACCGGAGGGGTAACTTCCTCATTAGGAAAGGGAATCATTTCGGCTTCTCTTGGAATGCTTCTCCAGGCCAGGGGCTTTTCCGTCACGTGTCAGAAGTTTGACCCCTACATTAATATCGACCCGGGCACACTTAACCCGTATGAGCATGGCGAATGCTATGTTACAGACGATGGCGCTGAAACCGACTTAGACTTAGGCCATTACGAGCGGTTTTTAAACATCACCACCTCGCAGGCCAATAATGTTACCACAGGCCGCATTTATAATAATGTTATTACCAAGGAGAGAAAAGGCGAGTACCTGGGAAAGACCGTGCAGGTGGTGCCACACATCACCGATGAAATCAAGAAGAATATTTTTCATCTGGGCGACAGCGGCCGGTTCGATTTTATTATTACTGAAATCGGTGGATCGGTTGGCGATATTGAGTCTCTTCCGTTCGTTGAAGCCGTGCGCCAGGTAAAGTGGGAACTTGGTTCATCGAATGCACTTGTGATTCACTTAACGCTCATTCCCTATCTGAAAGCAGCTCAGGAACTAAAGACCAAGCCTACCCAACATTCCGTTAAAGAATTATTGGCCGAAGGAGTTCAACCGGATATCCTGGTTTGCCGCACTGAATTGCCTTTACCGTTAGACATCCGGAAAAAATTAGCCTTGTTCTGTAACGTGCATATTAACTCGGTTATCGAAGCCATCGATGCTGACTCCATCTACGATGTGCCTTTGTTAATGAGAAAAGAAAAACTGGATGAGCGCGTGCTCTCCAAACTGAAAGTAACAGCCAAGCACGAACCCGAAATTGAACAGTGGAAAGATTTTCTGGGAAAACTCAAAAACCCAACCGAAGAAGTGGCTATTGGATTGGTTGGAAAATATGTTTCACTCCCGGATGCTTATAAATCCATTGCCGAATCATTTATCCATGCCGGTGCGCAAAATGATTGCAAGGTGA
>JAYUHI010000369.1:0-9083 GCA_043767095.1 Bacteroidota bacterium | reverse complement strand
GTAATCCGTTCTACAGAGATTTAATCCCTATCGGGATTATCAATAGAATAGGACTCCAGAGGAGTCCTATGTTTGTAGAGGGCGAATCCATAATGCGGAACGACCCCCGGAGGGGTCGAATGTTAAGTCGCGACAATTTGAAATGCACCCCAAGGCATCCGGCCTCCAACTTCCACTCTCAATTCCATACCTTTGCCCTTCAAATTTCACGGCATAGCACTCAGTAATGGAGAACATCCGCAATTTTTGCATCATAGCCCACATTGACCACGGCAAAAGCACTCTGGCCGACCGGCTGCTGGAGTTTACCGGCACGCTCACCGACCGCCAGATGCATGCGCAGGTGCTGGATAATATGGATTTGGAACGCGAGAAGGGCATCACCATTAAAGCCCACGCCATCCAAATGGAATATAAGTATCAGGGTAAAAATTATATCCTTAACCTGATCGATACCCCTGGCCACGTTGATTTTTCGTATGAAGTTTCGCGCGCCATTGCTGCCTGCGAAGGTGCGCTGTTGATTGTGGATGCCGCGCAGGGTATTCAGGCTCAAACTATTTCAAACTTGTATTTGGCGCTGGAGCACAACCTCGAAATCATTCCTGTGCTGAACAAGATTGATTTGCCTGCGGCCATGCCTGAAGAAGTGACTGACCAGATTGTAGATTTGATTGGCTGTCCGCGTGAATCAGTTATCAGCGCCAGCGCGAAAGAAGGGATTGGCATTGAAGCAATATTGAAAGCCGTAGTTGAGCGTGTGCCCGGACCAAAAGGAAAGGACGATGCCCCGCTTCAAGCTATGATTTTTGATTCGGTGTTCAATTCATTCCGTGGCATTGAAGTTTATTTCCGCGTGTTCAACGGACGCATTCGCAAGAATGATAAGGTAATGTTTGTAAACACTGGCCAGATATATAATGCCGATGAGATTGGTGTATTGAAGTTGGACAAAATACCACAACCTGAAATTGGTGTGGGAAATGTTGGGTATCTGATTTCAGGAATTAAAATAGCGAAAGAAGTTAAAGTTGGGGATACGATCACCCATGCCGATAATCCTGGCGAAGCTATCAGAGGATTTGAAAACGTAAAGCCAATGGTGTTCGCAGGGATTTATCCCGTGGAAACCAGTGAGTTTGAAGAGTTGCGCGCTTCCATGGAGAAGCTTCAACTTAACGATGCGTCATTGGTGTGGGAACCGGAAACATCAGCTGCGTTAGGTTTCGGATTCCGATGTGGGTTCCTCGGCATGCTGCACATGGAAATTATCCAGGAAAGGTTGGAGCGAGAGTTCGGGATGACTGTTATAACCACGGTACCGTCAGTGCAGTTCAAAGCGCTACTGACTAGTGGAAAAATTCTGGAGATCAGTGCGCCATCCGAAATGCCCGATCCCACTACAATGGAATCCATTGAAGAACCTTTTATCAAGGCGCAGATTATTTCGAAGTCGGAGTTTATCGGTAACATTATTAAACTTTGCATGGACAAACGCGGGCAGATTAAGAACCAGCATTACCTCACGGCAGACAGGGTTGAACTTACGTTTGAAATGCCATTGGCTGAAATTGTATTCGACTTCTTTGATAAACTGAAAACCATTTCGAAAGGCTATGCTTCACTGGATTATCATTTGATTGGCTTCCGCGAAAGCGACATGGTTAGATTAGATGTGCAGTTGAATGGAGAGAAGATTGACGCACTCTCGGCCATTGTGCACCGCGACAA
This sequence comes from Bacteroidota bacterium, assembly GCA_043767095.1. GTDB lineage: Bacteria > Bacteroidota > Bacteroidia > Cytophagales > Cyclobacteriaceae > ELB16-189. Next base: position 7,352 of record JAYUHI010000369.1, on the reverse strand, counting down.
AGCATACGTCTGGGGAAAACGTCTTTGTGAAAAACTGAAGGAACTCATTCCCCGCCACATGTTTGAGGTGGCTATCCAGGCAACCATTGGGCAAAAAATTATTTCGCGAGAGACTATTAGTGCCATGCGGAAAAACGTGATCGCCAAATGTTATGGTGGTGATATTTCGCGGAAGCGTAAACTGCTGGAGAAGCAGAAGAAAGGAAAGAAGCGCATGCGGCAGGTGGGCAACGTGGAGATTCCGCAAGAGGCGTTTATGGCGGTATTGAAAATTGATTAAATTGAATTGTGGATACCGATAAGCCAAATAGAATAGCCAAACATTGGATTGAATCTTCGGACAACGATTTCAAGACGATGAACAAGTTGTTTAACGCTAAAGAATATTCCTGGTCGTTGTTTGTTGGACATTTGGTGATTGAAAAATTATTAAAAGGATATTTTGTTTTGAAAACCAGCACACCGGCACCCTTCATCCACAATCTTTTAAAAATTGCTGACAAAGGGAACCTAGAAATTCCTGAGGACGTTAAACTTTTATTGGACGTTATTAACTCATTTAACTTGAGTGCCAGGTATGATTCAGAGAAGCAGGCTTTCCGTAAAAAATGCACGAGGGTGTTTACTGAACAGATGATTAGGGAAATTAAAAAACTAAGATTATGGATAAAAGAGAAGCTTTGAAATTGACCAAGCAGTATATAAAAATACTTCAGGGAAAATATAAAGTTAAGAAGGCTTTTATGTTCGGATCATTTGCAAGGGGCAATGCACATGAAGATAGCGATATAGATGTTGCTGTTATCCTTGGGGGAAATTTTGATGTTTTTGACAGAAGATTAGAATTAATGAAACTAAGGTGGGATTTAGACACCCGTTTGGAGCCGCACCCAATACCATCAAAGGATTTCAACAAGTGGAACGCACTGGCTAATGAAATATTAAAATATGGAATACCAATTAAGATTTAGAAATTTCCTCTGTGGTTTAACTCCTTGAAACTTCGTCCTTGCGTGCGAAAAAAAACTGATTCATGACCGAAACTCTCTCCTACACCTTAATAGACGGCAAGAAAGTAGCCGCTGACATCAAACAGGAAATTGCTCAGCGTGTGGTTCAGATGAAAGCAGCGGGGAAGAAAATTCCGCACCTGGCGTTCATTCTCATTGGTGATGACGGGGCAAGCACCAGTTATGTGGACGGAAAAGTAAAGGCATGCAAAGATGTTGGATTCCATTACTCCATGCTTCGCTTTGCCGAAACCATTACAGAGAAACGCCTCATCAAACACATTGAGCAGATCAATATGGATGAAGACATTGATGGATTCATTGTGCAACTCCCCATCCCCGCTCACATCTCTGTTGAAAAAGTAACAGAGAAAATTAAACCGGAAAAAGATGTGGATGGCTTTACCAATCAGAATTTTGGGAGCATCATTTCCAAGCAACCTCTTATACTTCCGGCTACAGCCTTTGGTGTTACTGAATTGCTGAGGAGATACAATATTGAAACGGAAGGCAAGCATTGCGTAGTGGTTGGAGCCAGCCGGATTGCAGGCGCACCGCTTAGTATGATGTTGGCTGAAAAAGGAAAGGCAACGGTTACGATTTGTAATAAGTACACTCAGAATCTAAAATCGCATACCATAATGGCCGATATTCTCTGCGTAGCTGCCGGCAAGCCCGGCTTGATCACACCCGACATGGTGAAGGAGGGTGCCGTAGTCATTGATATTGGAACTACCCGCGTTGAAGATCCAACCAAGCCAAGCGGTTTTTCTTTAAAGGGCGATGTTGATTTCAAAAATGTTGCACCGAAGTGCTCATACATAACTCCGGTTCCTGGAGGTGTTGGCCCGATGACGATCATATCGTTGTTGCTGAATACGTTGAATGCTGCGGAGTTGAATAAACCTAAAAATCAGTAGGCAATAGGCAATCATCAGTAGGCAACGTTGCCTATTGCTTATTGCCTACTTTCTTTTCTATGAATACTTCAATATTAAAATGGCGACTACCACTGATGGAACAATTCTATTCCATCCAGGGAGAAGGATTTTACCAGGGCCATGCTGCTTACTTTATTAGATTGGCCGGATGCGATGTGGGTTGTGTCTGGTGTGATGTGAAAGAATCGTGGGATGCGGGATTGCATAAAGAAGTGGAGATTGAAGAAATGGTGAGCCACGCAGTGGATAGTGGCGCATCAATGGCGGTTATCACAGGAGGGGAGCCTGCGATGTATAACCTGGAGGAGTTAACCGAGTCGCTGCAAAAGAAAAATATCCGAACGCATATTGAAACATCCGGTGCATACCCGGTAACTGGATCATGGGACTGGGTGTGCCTCTCGCCCAAAAAATTTAAGGCACCTGTTTCAACTGTTTATCAACAAGCTAATGAGTTGAAAGTGATCGTATTTAATAAAAGTGATTTTGAATGGGCACAGCAGCAAGCTTCTTTTGTCGGAGGAGATTGTGAATTATTTCTGCAGCCGGAGTGGTCGAAGGAGAAAGAAATGCTGCCTTCAATAATCGGGTTCGTTAAAAAAAACCCCCGCTGGAAGATATCCCTACAAATACACAAATACATGGATATCCGTTAAAAGATTTAGTTGACATTATCACTTTGGGTATTTGATATTAATGTGGGTTAAAAGCAGCATGAGTTATAAACAAATCATACAGTTGCAAAAAAGAGTCACCCCTCTCCTCCCGAAGTATCGGGACGGAGAGGGGTTGGGGGTGAGGTGGATTCAGGATGCTTTGCGTCTTATCGTTGCTATGTCCCTTTGTTTTTCCCTCAACGTTCAGGGTCAGGGTATACCCTTGTGCTCCAAAAACAAAAAAGCAATTGAGCTATTTACCGAGGCCGATAACTACCGGGTAAGACGGCAATTCAAGCAGGCCGTTGAGTTATTGAACCAGGCCATCCTGAAAGACAAGAATTTCTGTGAAGCATATTTCCGGTTGTCGCAAGTGTATCGCGAGCTCAGGGATTATAAAAAATCCATTCAACTGTTAACTACCGGAATGAACTCAACACCCGATTTAAAAAAGAAAAAAATATTTGCTTTCGAATTGGGCGAACTGTATTTGTTGACAGGGGATTATAACACCTCGATCCAGTTCTTAAATCAGTTTTTGAAGGAGGAAAAATTGAACCAGCCGAAAATTGATCAAGCCAGTTTTTGGATTAGCACCTGTGAGTTTGGTTTGAAGAACCAAAGAACCAGTGCTGGCTTTCAACCGCACATGTTAAGCGATACCGTGAATTGTTTCGTGATGCAATATTTTCCTGTACTGACTGCCGATGAGCAGCAATTATTTTTTACTAGAAGAAATGGAATCAGGGGAACCGACACAGAAGATTTGGTCGTGTCGACCAAAGATGCCACCGGGCGATGGACTACCCCTGTTTCAATTTCCGACAAGATCAATACTCCGGAAAACGAAGGCACATGCACGGTTTCAGCCGATGGCCGTCAATTGATTTTTACTTCCTGCCGCGGTCGCGCTGGCTTTGGCGGTTGTGATTTGTTCCTGAGTGAGAAACGCGGAGACGAATGGTCGGTGCCGGTGAACCTGGGCCCGGGTGTGAACTCCGGCTACTGGGAATCACAGCCTTCCCTCTCTGCCGATGGACGCACGTTGTATTTTATCTCAGACCGGAAGGGTGGTCTTGGCGGTAAAGACATCTATGTGTCTTACAAAAATAACAATGGCGATTGGTCGAAAGCGGAAAACCTGGGACCAGGAATCAACACGCGTGCCGATGATCTCTCTCCTTTTATCCATGTTAATGGACGAACACTTTTTTTCGCTTCGAATGGAAGAGTTGGTTTTGGCGGTTACGATATTTTCGTAACTGAAAAGGTGGATAACCAGTGGACGGAGCCCAGGAATTTTGGGGCACCCGTTAATAATTATGAAGACCAGTTCTCGCTGTTCATAACAACGGATGGCAAGAAAGGATATTACTCGCATGAAACAGGATTGGATGATAACACAGGACGTATTTATGAAATCACCATTCCCGAAGAGCTTCAAATAGCGCACCGGAGTAATTATGTGAAAGGGATTATTACCGATGCTGAAAGCCGAAAACCTGTAAAAGCCAAAGTTGAGCTTCTCGATTTAAAAAAGAATGAGCTGGTTTCAGTAGTTAACTCCGACTCCCTGAACGGAAAATATTTAATGGTGCTTACACACGGTTCCGATTATGGGCTGTTCATCTCTGCCCCAGGCTACCTCTACAAAAGTTTTAATTTCAATTTCGAGGAGACGAAACAGGTTGATCCAATTGTTGCCGACATCCAACTTCAAAAGGCAAAGTCGGGTGCTTCCATGGTGCTGAACAATATTTTTTTCGATTATGGAAAATATGACCTGAAACAAGAATCAATTTCCGAACTGGAAAAGGTGGTGACGTTTCTTTCGGATAATCCAAAAATAAAAATTGAAATATCTGGTCATACAGATAACCAGGGAACGGAAGAATCCAATCAATTGCTGTCAGGAAAGCGAGCTTCTGCTGTTTCAGATTTCCTTGTCACTAAAAATATTTCAAAGACACGAATGCAAACCATTGGCTTTGGCTCTAAAAAGCCAATCCACGATAACGATACAGAAGAAAACAGGAGTGTGAACAGAAGGATAGAGTTTAAGATTGTGGAGTAGCGGGCAATCGGGTCACCCCATCTGGATTTTCTATATTTATGACCGCTAAACGCACACCCATTGCGGTTCACTCTGTTCATATTGCTCTTATTCTCTGTCAAAGGTTTTCCTCAAAATACTTCGTGGGCAGAGTTAAAAGAGTCCATCAAAAAGGAATCAGACAAAGACAAAGAACTCGTCCTTGATTTCCGCCAAAAGAAAAACCTTCCCCTTTCTTTCTCCGATGGTCGCAATCATTTTTACATGCGCGCGGTTTATCCTTCCGGCAAACCCATTTACCTCACCACGCTCAATGCGGGCGCAGCAACTTCCAGCGGGGCATCGATTATTCAAAATGGTGTGACTGGGTTTTCTCTGGACGGAATCAGTCATCATATATTTCAATGGGATGCCGGGCTTGTAAAACCACACATCGAATTTCAAGATCGGGTTATCGCTAATGAAGGAAGTGATTTCCATAACCACGCTACGCACGTGGCCGGCATTCTTATGGCCTCCGGTGTCAACGCACAGGCCAAAGGCATGTCGCCCAATGCTAAGTTGCACAGCTATTATTTTGACGATGATATTATTGAGATGGCTTCGCAGGCTGAGTTGAACCCGTACGGATTTTTTATTTCAAACCACAGTTACGGCTCAGTAACGGGTTGGAATAAATCGAACAACACCTGGACCTGGAATGGTGATGAGACCGTGAGCAATGACGAAGATTTTACGGCTGGATACTATTCTGTTCGCACAAAGGAGATTGATCAAATCGCTTTTCTCGCACCTTACCACACCATTGTTTGGGCGGCAGGGAATGACCGGGCTGATGTGGGCACCGGCAGCCACCCACCCGATTGCAACGGAGGCACAGGTTACGATTGCATTATACAGGAAGGCACAGCCAAAAATATTATCACCGTTGGAGCGGTGAACAAAGTTTTGAACTATACAAGTACTGCCAGTGTAACTATGTCCACGTTTAGCAGTTGGGGGCCAACAGACGATGGCCGTATAAAACCTGACCTGGTTGGTGCTGGTATGAATTTATTTTCAACCTCTTCAAACGGAACTGATACTTACACTACCCTTAGCGGAACTTCCATGGCAACACCCAATGTGGCCGGCTCATTAATGCTGCTTCAGGACTTGTACGGAAAACTAAATGGAGGCCGGTGGATGAAATCAGCAACTTTAAAAGCGCTCGCTATTCATACTGCCAAAGAAGCTGGCGCTGCACCTGGCCCTGACTATAGTTTTGGCTGGGGATTGATTGATGTTGCCGAAGGCGCACGGTTAATCAGTCAGCAGGATGATGAAAATATTTTTATTCTGGAGCGCGAACTCAGAAATGATGAACCTCAGGAATTTGTGTTGCAGCCGCAGGCCAATAAAAAAGTAACAGCCACATTGGTTTGGAACGATCCTGCGGGGCTGCCAGCAGGTGCGGTAGTCGATCCACCTTATTCGATGTTGGTGAATGATCTCGATATTAGAATAGTGGACAGCAACGGGGCACAAAAATTTCCCTGGATACTTGATCCGGGCAGTCCGGCAAGTCAAACGACACGAGGTGACAACATCCGAGACAACGTTGAAAAAATTGAATTTGATTTTCCGGAGGCTAAACCCTATCGCCTTATTGTATCGAATAAAGGTTACTTAGTCAATGGTGTGCAATCCTATTCATTGGTTATTTCTTATACATCGCAAAGCGCTTCAAAAACATTTTATTGGATTGGTGGTTCCGGTAACTGGGATGACCCGGCACACTGGTCGCTTGCGTCTGGCGGAGCAACAGTTGGGATTGTCCCTACCCAAATCGACCATGTAATAGTTGATGAAAATTCTTTTTCAGGAAGCGGCAATATTATGTTGACTTCGGATGTGAAATGTAAATCGCTCAGATGGTGGTTAACTAAAACCGCAGGGATAAACTTTAATGGCCATGATTTGGAAATAAAAAAGGAAATCACTTTCACTTCAGACGGTTTTCAGAAGTTGGGAAATGGAAATTTTGTGCTGAGCAGTTTGGATTCGGGAAGGGTGAATGGCTCCTCATCATTAACTGAAAGACCGGATTTAAAATTTATTTCTGGCGATTGGATTATGCGAGGCAATCTCCAGGTTGATTCATTGACAGTTTCAGGAGGCAGGGTTGAATTGGAACACGCTCAATTGCATGTCAATCATTTTTCGGGGATGGGTTCAACTCAATTCACGTCCAATAACAGTACAATTTATCTGGCTAAGTCGTGGACATCCAATGCTTCAATTGAAATTACTTCACAGGATTCAGAAATACGGATTCAATCCGATACCGTTTTATTCAATGCCTCTAACCTGGTGTGGGCAGGCACCCTTTCCATTATGAATTCAAAAGTAAATGTGTTGGGAATGATTGCGTTTGATTTGATTTTTGTGGGGCCGGCATCAGCTATTTTACTGTCATCAGGAAGTGTATTGACAGTGAACAAAGGGTTTGCCTCCAACGGTCAGGCAGGTGTGCCTGTAGTTTTTTCCGGTGGAAATTCTTCCTCGCTGCATCTCAACTTTCATAAGAAATTATGCTTTGACTTTCTGAATGTCACCCAGGTGAATCTAAGCGGTGATGCCGTTGTTAATCTCGGATCGAACAGCACAGTCCAAAGCTCTACCGGCTGGCTTCAGCAGAGTTGCGAACAAA
>JAYUHI010000368.1:0-9090 GCA_043767095.1 Bacteroidota bacterium | reverse complement strand
TATACCGGCCCCAGCGCCCTCTTGTATGATCCGCCCAAGACCTTAATGAAATATGTGGCCACTACTGTGGACGTTAAAACCCCGGATTATATTCAGGTTTACAGCAACAGCGGACTGGCAGAAAAAATAAGACACCTTTCATTTCCCTTATTTGTAAAGCCCGCAAAAGCAGGAGATAGTTTAGGCGTTGATGAGCATTCGCTGGTGCATGATCTGGCGGAGCTGGAAGAAAAGATTGAATCCTTGGTCACTCAGGATTATGATGATATCCTGGTTGAGGAATATATCCCTGGGCAGGAGTTTACTGTATTGGTGGTAGCCAATGTAAATCCACCCGGTTGCACAGCCCTAAAGCCTGTGGAGTATCAGTTCCCGGCAGGGTTTCAATATAAAACCTATGCTCTAAAAACATCCGACCTTCATCATGACTTGAATAAGCCATGCACCAACCCGAAGCTGGAGGTCGAGCTAAAATCAACTGCCGAGAAAATCTTTAACGGCTTTTATGGACAGGGCTATGCCCGGTTAGATTTCCGGGTCAATCAGCGTAACGAAATTTATTTTCTTGAAATCAATTTCACCTGCTCTGTATTCTATCCCAATGGGTTTGAAGGCTCAGCCGATCACATCCTGCAATATGATCCGCTCGGTAAAGCAGGTTTTTTAAAACGAATTATTGCCGAGGGAATAGCCAGGCATGCCTCCAAACAAAAGAAATACCGGGTAAGAGCAGATGCCCTTCATGGCTATGGCATCGTGGCGCAGCAGGCAATTAAGAAGGGAGAAATTGTTTTTAAACTAGAAGGCACGCCCCAACGCGTGGTGACCAAACGCCATGTAGAAAAAAACTGGACAGCCCAGCAGATCAAAGAATTCAAACACTACGCGTATCCTATCTCCGACAAGGTATTTTTTCTCTGGGATAACGACCCGCAAAACTGGGCTCCGCAAAACCATAGTTGCAACCCCAATACCGCTTACGATGGCTTGAATCTGATTGCCATCTCAGACATCCAAGCTGATGAAGAACTCACCCTCGATTATTCTGACTTACTGGATGAAACCCTTCAAACCTTTGAGTGCTCCTGCGGCAGCTTGAATTGCCGGAGAATTATTTCAGGGACTCCGGGGAATTCTATTACGGTGAGGGAGACGAGTGCGGTGTTGGAAGTGAGGTAACTTAATATTCAATTCCTAACTATTCACAGGCGGGGCAGTTGCCCAGAATTGAGGTTTTCTCTGAGTCCTGAGAGAAGTAATCCTACCTTTCTTCATTAGAGATAGTATGGCTTACAAAAGCCCCGTTCTGTTTCAAGTATTGTATGTTTGGTTTTGTGCGGCTGCTACACTTGGCCAGCCTAACCAAAGTTAAATCAAACAACTTTTCTGCTTAATCAGTAGTATTTAGCTTGGCCCAAATCACGCGCATGTCCGGCTGAGGCCTAAGACTTGAGCCAGCACGGGGGCCCAATGGGGAGCGAATTATATAATTAGTCTTCGCATGACAAAGATCATTGAATATTACTTGCAATATGATAAACTTGAAATGAATAAGAGATTTCTAATGAAGTTCTTACAAAGTCCCTTTGTGACAAATATTATAATTTGTTATAACCTCTGTTCTAATGTCTTCATGCGGAGTGGAAAAAATCGAATCAAAAAGACCCTCTTATGAAAAAACTTACGAAAGTATTCCTGGTGGTGATAACCCTCATGGCACTAGGAGTGTCATGGTACTATTTTACTGAAGGCAGCGTTAGTTTTTCACTTAAAGATGCAGAAAGTTCCGCTATTGATACCGTAGAGAATAAAGTGGTGGAACAATTGGAAGATAAATCATTTACAGAATTTGAGGAAAGGAAGGCGAATCGCCAATTTCTGAATGAACTGATTGAAAGCTATCTGAAAGAATTGCCTTCTCCTACACAGGTCCTTTTTAAACTGAAATCAGATGGACTCGTTTACAATGAAAGCCTTATTAATGACTTTAATAAATTTGACTCCTATTTAATTATTTCAGATAAAAGTGCCATTAACCTTGGGGTATATGCATCTGATATCGCCTATCTTTCCGCTTACGGCAAGTTGCAGGAAGTTATAAATTATCTGAACGTATCCAGACAAATGTCAGATCGGTTAGGTGTTACAAGCGCTTTCGACATCAAGATAAAGGAAGAATTTATTAAGAATTTTGAGAATAAGAAAAAAATAGAGTCTCTTATCAACAGATCCATACAAAGCACTACAGATATCTTAAGAACAGATGATAGAACGAAGACCGCTATTCTTTTATTAGCGGGTGCCTACATTGAAGGATTGTATATTTCATCCAATATGGTGAATCCAAACAGCAAAGTTTGGTTTGAAGGTATAGAAATGATTAAGGACCAAGAGAATTCCCTGGATGGGATCATCGATTTATTGAACCAGTTGGATTCAAATGAAAGGATGGATTCTTTACTTTCAGATTTTGAAAATCTAAAAGAAGTCTATCAAGATATTCATATTGGCAAAGAAAATGAAGAGGTTGATCCAGAATCAATAGCTGCTTTTGTGATGGAAGTGAATAAAATCAGAGTTAAGATGGTATCACCCTCTCTTCATTTATAGTGTGATACATAACAGGTCTTTTGAGAATAAAATATGTTGGTCGGGATTTGCAATCCCGACCTTCTATTAAAAGCCAAAGTCCTGTTTGCAAATCCGGGCTTACATTGAATCAATTAGCTGTAAATTTTGTATACTTTTGTAAATCTCACAAGGTGTAATGAAAAACTCAGTTGGTATGGAAGCCATCCATTTTGAAGAAGGATTAGCCAAAGTGCAATTGGAAGTAGCTGTATTTATGGAAGGCGACTATCATGTTGCGTATTCTCCCGCTTTAGACTTAGTTGGGCAAGGCAAGAATAACCATGAAGCTATTGATTCTTTAATGAAAGCTGTGAGGATTACGTTGGATTGGGCAAGGGAAAAAGACACCATTCATAAATTGCTACTGGAACACGGTTGGACTTTACAAGAAAAACCAACGGCTGTTTATCGCCCACCCGTTTTTAATGCTGCCAAAATTCGTAAGAGCTTTAAGATTGGTCAGTTCAAGACTAAGAAAATTCCTGTGTATGTATGAGCAGGAAGATTGTTCCTATAAAAATCAGGGACTTCAGGCAATTTTTAAAAACGGTTGGGTGTTCCTATGAACGTACACAGGGCGATCATGAAGTATGGTCAAAACCTGGATTACTCCGACCTGTTGTGTTTCCAGTAAAGGATAAAGAGCTTACCCCGTTTTACATCAAGTCAAATTTGAGGACCTTAAAATTGACTGATGATGAATATCTAAAGTTAATTCATTAAGGTTGCAGCAAGGTACTCTGCGGCTGTTGTATCTCCATCGTGAACAAGATAATTCCACCCCTATGTTGGTTGGGATTTGCAATCCTACCATCTATTAAAAGCAAAAGCCCGATTGCAAATCCGGACTTACATTATTAACGAGCCCATCAATTATAAAAAGCACCCTACCACACGGGATCGCGGTATGAGTCCCGGCAGTGCCGGAACTCAACCGCGATGACTCTTTCGCAGGAAGGGATCCCTGCACAAAGCCCACTACAAAGAAGTCATCGCGGCCGAGGGACGAGGAGAGGGTCCGGCACAAAGCTTACTACGAAGAAGTCATCGCGGCCGAGGGACGAGTGCCGCGATCCCGCTACTTTTCAACAACAGATTCACACAAAATGAACTTATCTGTGCCTATCTGTGCCTTCTGTGGCAACTTCCAACTTGATTCTCTATTTTAGGATGATAATCAGAATTCTACTTGTCCTCTCCAGAGCAAATCTTAAAACAATATTGGGGCTACGATACTTTCAGGCATTCGCAGAAAGAAATTGTGGAAGCCATTCTTCAGGGAAAAGATTGTCTCGCCTTATTGCCCACCGGTGGCGGTAAGTCGGTTTGCTTTCAAGTTCCTGCATTAATGATGGATGGAGTTTGCATCGTAATCTCTCCGCTTATTGCCTTGATGGAAGACCAGGTTGCGCAACTGAAAAAACGAAAGGTTCGGGCGGTGGCCATTCACTCGGGTCTCACCCGCTCAGAGATTGACATCCTCCTTGATAACTGTGTGTATGGCGATGTGAAATTATTGTATGTGTCGCCTGAGCGCCTTCAAACGGAAATATTTATTGAGCGGTTTAAACGCATGAAGGTTTCGTTTGTGGCTATTGATGAGGCACATTGTATCTCGCAGTGGGGTTATGATTTCAGGCCGCCATATTTGCAAATCGCCATGATTCGAGAGGAGAGAGCCATTCCCTTTCTTGCTTTAACGGCATCGGCTACAGCCGAAGTAAAGAAAGATATTGTTGCCAAGCTTCAATTGAAATCGCCTACGTTTTTTCAACGGAGTTTTGCGCGGCCAAACCTTTCGTTTGCGGTGAGGCACACTGAAAGCAAAGAGCGGAAGTTGCTGGATGTTCTTCAGAAAATTCCAGGTACCTCCATTATTTATGTGCGGTCGAGAAAATCTACACGCGATTTGGCTCAATGGCTGAACCGGCAAAAAATTCCGGCTACATTCTATCATGCCGGTTTGGAGTATGACGATCGAAAAAAAAGGCAGGAAGATTGGCAGAAGAGTAAAGTCAGGGTAATGGTGGCCACGAATGCATTTGGAATGGGCATCGACAAAGATGATGTGCGATGTGTTATTCATATGGACCTTCCTGAAAGCCTGGAGTCATATTACCAGGAAGCTGGCCGGGCCGGACGCGATGGAAAAAAATCGTATGCCGTTATTATTTATCACACGTCCGATGTGTTGGCATTGGAATCGAAAGTGAACCAATCACAGCCCAACTTAGAGTATCTCAAAAAAATTTACCAGGCATTGGCGAATTATTATCAACTGGCAGAGGGGGCTGGATTAAATGAAAGTTTTGACTTCGACATAGAAGATTTTTGTCACCGGTTTAACCTGCGTGCTGCCAATACCTATCCGGCCATGAGGAAATTGGAAGAGGCAGGGTTGATTCAGTTGAATGAAAGTTTTTACAGTCCGTCTAAGCTTCATGTTACCGTTGATAAGGTTCGACTTTACCAATTCCAGGTAGCGAACGCGAGGTTTGACCCTGTGATCCAGGTGCTCCTTCGATTGTATGGCGCTGAACTCTTGTCTGCCTTCGTAGTGATTTCCGAAAGACAGGTTGCTAAAGCCCTTAAAATTTCTGAGGATGAAACCATAGCCATTCTCAAACAATTGCATCAGCTGAAAATACTGTCCTACTTCCCCGTTTCAAACAAACCTCAGTTAACTTTTTTAACAACCCGGCAAGATGCTTCGAGGCTACCCATCGACAGTCAATGGCTCGAAGAAAGAAGGCAGTTGGTGCTTTCCAAAATGAAAGCGATGATTGATTACGCTACCCAGGATCATCAATGCAGGCAATGGACTATGCTCGATTATTTTGATGAGAAGAATTATGCCACCTGTGGCGTTTGTGATGTGTGCCTCGCTAAAAAGAAAAAAGAAAACCTGGCTGAACTGAAAGATTACCGGGAGCAGATTCTATACCTACTGAAACGCAAACCTATGACTGTTGATGAGTTGGAAACTGAAGTAAAGCCCACCGATCATGAATTGATGATGGAGGTAGTGCGTGAGATGGTGGATGACAGTGAGATTGGATATGATGAGTTTTGGGTTTTGAGGGTTAGGAAGAATTAATACTCTGCCTGTCTGATGGCAAAAATCCTGAAGTGTGATTTTAGGATTTTTTCATGCGAGCTTTTTTATCCATTTCCTTGTTTTTACGGGCATAATCAAAAATACCCAAAACAAGTGGTACCATAATTCCTAAAAAAAGACCAGCAATGACAATATAACTTAGTACTTCATTCATTTTAGTAATTTTTCTGTTTGGCGGTAAACAAATATGGCCAAAATTCCGCAAATGATGAAAATCAACATTCCGGTTACGGCTATTAGCCCATATGTGGCGTTTTGAAGGCCCGATATTAGTAACGAAACCGTTCCACCGCCCGTTGCAATTACCAGCAGGGCAAGCAGTTTAATAATTTCGGTATTAAACCTGATTTTTTCTTTATCCCGTCCTCTCATTGCTTATTATCAGGCAAAATTAATGCTTTTCTTTTTTTCCTCCACCGTACAAATAACCAAATTCCTGCACCAATTAAAATCAAGAAAGGCCAAATATTAACCAGCCCAATAAAAAATGAGAGCAAATTAGTCCATCCGTTTTTTAAGCCATCACCTAACCGTCCTGCAAATCCAAAATCTGTACTGAGCGATTGATAAAAAGATAAGTTGAGAGTTGAAAAAGAAACCTGGCTGGATAAATATTTCAATCGCCCCTCCATGGATTCGATTTCACCACGCACCGTGTTTAATTGACTTTCAACGGACAAAATATCATTCACCGATTGGGCCTGTCTTAATATTTCACGATAACGTGCTTCAAGTTCTTTTTTTGTTTTGAGTCGGGCTTCAGTATCGATAAACTCCTCGGTTACATCTTGCGTGTTGACACTTTTGCTTTCTGTTTTCTCACCGACTTGTTCTACCAAATTAATCAGGGAATCATACAGGGATGAAGGAACACGGATCGTCATGGAGATATTCAACCGGTCTCCATAATCATCCAACCGTTCTTCGGATATGTAGGCATTAAGTTTTTGAGAGATGTCCCCAATCTTTTTTCTTGATTCCTTCACTTCAGCAACTTGCATGGAAAGCTGGCCGGTTTTAATCAGCATACGCGATATAGATATTTGAGAATTGGCTAAGAGTTGTGTTGATTTTGCCTGGTCAACAGAAATGCCTCCCGGGTAGGCGAACACATCAGATTTAGAATCGGATTCCAATTTTTGACCGCATCCTGTAAGAATCAGGAATAACGCAAAGGAGAAAAGCTTTTTCATTAGGCAAAGTTTTTTGCCTTAATGCATCAAACTAAAATAGGTCACCCAAGCGCAGCCACACCCGGCAATACTTTCCCTTCAAAATATTCGAGCAATGCACCGCCTCCTGTGGAGACATAGCTAACCTTGTCCTGAAAACCGAACTGGGCCACGGCAGCGGCAGAGTCGCCACCGCCAATCAATGAGAATGCACCGCTAGCGGTTGCCTTAACAACTGCTTCAGCAACACGTTTGGTGCCGCTTGCGAATTTCTCCATTTCAAAAACACCCATCGGGCCGTTCCATAAAATGGTTTTTGATTGCTCGATCACTTTTGAAAAAACTTCGGAAGCCTGCGGGCCAATGTCTAACCCCATCCAACCATCTTCAATGGATGTGTTGTTACAAATTTTTGTTGCTGCGTTGGCGTCAAACTTATCCGCCACAACGGAATCAATAGGTAAATGCAAATCAACTCCTTTGGCTTTTGCTTTTTGGATCAACTCTTTTGCTAAATCCAATTTGTCAAGTTCAACCAATGAGTTGCCAATGTTTCCACCTAACGCTTTGAAAAATGTATAAGCCATACCTCCTCCAATGATCAGGTTATTGACTTTGTTGAGGAGTTGCTCGATGATTAATAGTTTATCTGAAATTTTTGCTCCACCCATAATGGCCGTGAAAGGCCGTACGGTATTTTCTAAAACCTTCTTCGCGTTTTCCAACTCCGCTGCCATCACGAAACCAGCGCACTTCTCTTTAAAAAATTGAGCCACAATAGTGGTGGAGGCGTGTGCCCGGTGGGCGGTTCCGAAAGCATCATTCACATAAATATCGCCATGAACAGAAAGTTTCTTTGAAAATTCCAGATCGCCTTTTTCTTCTTGCTTGTAGAACCTTAGATTTTCAAGTAGCAGAACTTCACCTGGTTTTAGTGATGATGAAAGCTGATTCGCTTCATCGCCAATACAGTCACCCGCAAATTTCACTTTCGTGCCTAAAAGATTCTCTGTAGTCTTTATCGTATGTTTCAAAGAATATTTTTCTTCAGGGCCTTCTTTTGGCCGGCCCAGGTGCGACATCAATATACAACTGCCTCCATCACTTATAATCTTTTTAATGGTTGGAACTGTAGCCCTGATTCGGTTATCATCGGTAACGTTAAATGATTTGTCGAGAGGAACATTGAAGTCAACGCGGATGATGGCGCGCTTGTTTTTGAAGTTGAAGTCGGAAATGGTTTGCATAAGGAATTTATTTGAGTCGTGAATTTAATGAATGATGGCCGTCAATTCCCAACCGCTTTTAATTCCCCACGCAGCAACTTATTGTATTCATCGCAGGTAAGTACGCCCAGCTTGTTGCAATAGGCGCATGTTTTATACGTATCGCCTAAATACGACCGCTTAACAACAACGGTTGAACCATTGCAAACCGGGCACACCACCTTACCCGTGGGGCCACAATCAATATCATAATTTCTGGAAAGGATTTCAGTGGCATCTTTAGCTTCCTCTGTTTTAACAGACACCAGCGAGGCTTCGGCTTTTTTTAAAAACATGACGGCATCGTTTGAGAATTTTCCGGTAGTGCCTTTCAATTGAATATATTTATTCAACCAGTCAGCACTTTGCCTGGCCAAACCGAGATGGAATGAGTTCTCCCCAAAATAATACGCAAGGTCTGACGGAACGCTTTTTATGTTTTTCAAAACATATTGGAAACGTTTATCAGCAGCCTCGTAATCCCCCAAGCCCATCATCACCACGGCCGAATCGAGGGTTTGTAGCAGCCGTTGTTGCTTTTCGGTTTCCCTGGCTTGTTCAATGGCAGCGAGTTTTTCCTTCTCCGTTTGCGCGTGTGCGGGAATAGCGGAAGCGATAGAAAGCAAAAACAAAATTCTCAGTTTCAAAGCAATTGTTGTTTGTTAATGTTGAGCCACTCCAGGGTGGCATTGCAAAAAATATCTTCTTTTACAGGGGCGCTAAGGTCCATGTCTTCAATGAATTTTCCAATCTGCAAATCGCCCAGAGGAAAAGGATAATCCGTTCCCAACGCAACGCGGGTTGAGCCTTGCATTTCCAGAACATAACGAAGTAACCGTTCATCGTGCGTAGCGCTGTCCACCCAAAATTTTCCAACATAATTTCTGGGGTCAACCGGGTTATC
>JAYUHI010000367.1:0-1549 GCA_043767095.1 Bacteroidota bacterium | reverse complement strand
TATTCAGCTTTGGCTTTATTGACGAATTGTTCGGAATGAAAAACTCTGTGCTTGCCCTGATTATATTCTTTGTCCTCGGCCTGGTGGGTTTAATAATTGCCCGGCAAAAGCAAAAAAGAGTTGCTCCAGTGCTCAGTAATGAAGGTGCTTAACGGTCATGCCGTTATTGATAAGTTGCTTCAACGAATCGATGCCAATTTTCAGGTGACTGTCCACATAACTGGTGGTAACAACCTTGTCGCTGGCTTCGGTCTTCACACCCTCAGGCACCATGGGCTGATCGGAAACGAGAAGCAAAGCCCCGGCAGGAATCTCGTTATAAAAGGCTGTTGAAAATATAGTGGCCGTTTCCATGTCAATGGCCATTACCCTTATTTTTATCAGATATTCTTTGAAGTCCTCATCCCACTCCCAAACCCGCCTGTTGGTGCTATACACAGTGCCGGTCCAATAGTCTTTATCATGATCGCGGATGGTGGTGGAGATGGCTTTCTGCATGGCAAAGGAGGGGAGGGCCGGCACCTCGGGTGGAAAGTAGTCATTCGAAGTGCCTTCGCCACGGACGGCTGCAATGGGCAGGATAAAATCGCCCAGGTCATTTTTCTTTTTCAATCCTCCACATTTACCAAGAAACAAACAGGCTTTTGGTTGTATGGCCGACAAGCAGTCCATGATAGTGGCCGCATTGGGGCTGCCCATCCCAAAGTTGATTATCGTAATTCCGTTGGCCGTTGCGCTGCGCATCGCCCGGTCTATTCCCTTCACTTCAACGTCAAACATTTCGGCAAATTTTTTTATATAATTATCAAAATTGGTAAGCAGGATGTATTTACCAAATTCTTCAAGGGCCATGCCTGTGTATCGCGGCAGCCAGTTTTCTACAATGGATTGTTTCGTCTTCATCCATGCAAAATAATACAATTTACCGGAAGGCGACAGACAAGTTTTCGACAGTTTTGCGATGGAAGAACAATGGTTCACTAAGGACACTAAGAAAACACAAAGGCCACAAAGGCGGAGTCATAGTGCCCGTTGTGGTTCGTTGTGGACTTCGTGACCCCATATTAGTTCACCGTGTAAAACTGTAGTACACCAAAAGACACGATCATCCCAAATAATCCTAAATGCATTATTTTTAAGCGATGAATCAACTGCAACTCCCCCCTTACGACCACAAAATAATAAGGGAAGGAGGCAAGAGAATGATCCTTGATTTGATCAGGAAGAAATACGTGGCGCTTACTCCCGAAGAGTGGGTGCGCCAGCATTTTGTTCATTACCTCATCAACGAATTAAAATACCCGAAATCCCTTTTCAAAGTAGAGTCTGGGTTGAAGTTTAACCGTTTACAGAAACGGTCTGACATTCTCATCCACAACCGAAAGGGAAACGCCTGGATGCTGATTGAATGCAAATCGCCCGACATTAAGCTCACTCAAAAGGCATTCAACCAGATTGCTGTTTATAACATGACCATCGGGGCGAAATACCTGGCGGTGACCAACGGAATGGTGCACTATTGCTGCAAAGCAGGCACCCCTTCAAATGA
>JAYUHI010000366.1:0-3841 GCA_043767095.1 Bacteroidota bacterium | reverse complement strand
TGGGCTACAATGAATTTGATGATGCATCAATGAATTATACGATTGATGATTTGGATGGTGAAACAGCAGTGATTACCCGTGCCGCTAACCTGGCATTTCTTCGGGGAATGGTTGTGGTGAATGCAGCCGGTAACTTTGGAAACGAGACATGGCGATTTATCGGGCCACCGGCTGATGGAGAAAATGTAATTGCGGTGGGATCAATTGATAAAAATTATTTACGTTCCAACTTCAGTTCCTTCGGGCCAACGACCGATGGAAGAATTAAACCAGATGTTATGGCTATTGGCACAAGTGCCGCTTCGGTTACTCCGGCCGGCACAGTTGCTTTTGGAAATGGAACCTCATATGCTTGTCCCATGATCACCAGCCTGATTGCTGGCACGTGGCAAAATTGGCCAGACCTCACGGCTGTTGAAATGGTTGCGCTGATCCGTCAAGCAGGTTCTAAATACTTCAACCCGGACAACTCTTTTGGGTATGGCATACCGACATATCAAGCCATTAAAAATATTTTTGAATTTCCGGTCAATGGCATTACAGGAATTTGGGTTTATCCGAATCCAACAGCAGGTGAATTAAGAATTGCGGTTGAACCGGGTAGTGGCAATGTTGTGGTAGTGCAGGTGTACAGTGTTCTCGGTCAGGTTATGCAGCAGGCTAGTTATGAATCGATATGGAACTTAAATCCATTCATCCTCGACTTAGCTACCTACACACCCGGCATTTATTTTGTGAAGGTGTCAACTACTAACCAGATCAAAACCTGGCGTATAATCAAGAAATAAGATTTTGAATATCTGAGCTCTAATTCGAAACGCACAGTAACTTTGATGAATCTTGAAAATCTGAAATCTGAAATGATAGTCGCCCCCTCCATCCTCGCTGCCGATTTTGCCAATCTGCAAAGTGAAGTCAACATGATCAACGAAAGTGTTGCCGATTGGATCCACATTGATGTGATGGATGGCGTATTCGTTCCCAATATTTCGATGGGACTACCCGTGGTGAAGGCCATCCAGCGCTATGCTAAAAAACCGATGGATGTTCACCTGATGATTGTGAATCCAGAGTTGTTTGTGGAGGAGTTCAGGAAAGCGGGTGCTGATATTATCTCCGTTCATGCGGAAGCCTGCAACCACCTTCACCGTGCCATCGAGCAAATAAAAATCCTTGGGGCAAAAGCCGGGGTGGCGATTAATCCGCACACGCCCGTTTCCGTTCTCGAAAATGTGATTCAGGATATTGACCTGGTTTGCTTGATGTCGGTTAATCCTGGCTTTGGCGGTCAGAAATTTATTGAGCACACGTATAACAAAATGCAGGACTTGAAGCAGCTGATGGCAAAACGGTCGTCAAAGGCGCTAATCGAAATTGATGGCGGAGTAAATCGCGAGAATGCACCACTTCTAAAAAAGGCCGGGGCCGATGTTTTGGTTGCGGGTAATTTTGTTTTTAGTGCATCTGATCCTAAACAGGTAATCGCTCAACTCAAAGCGATTTAGCCGGAGGTTTATTTTTCAAACTATGGAATGTACACGCCTTTGGCAGGAATTTTGGAAGGTTGGGGTTATGCGTTTCACAGCATTCTCTTCCATCATTCTTTGTTGTAGCCTGCACTCCTGTAACCAGCGAGTTGTTTCGAGAATTGACCCTGCCACTCAAACAGATTTAAGCGGGCGGTGGAATGATTCCGATTCCAAGCTGGTGGCTGATCAAATGGTGCAGGAGTTTCTATCCAGCGAAAAGTTTAAAGAATACGCCAAAGTTTTAGGTCACAAGCCGGGTATCATGGTTGGCCAGATCCGGAATAAAACAAGCGAACATATCGACTCCGAAACGTTCATTAAGAAATTTGAATTGGCAATTTTTAATTCTGGCGTGGCCGATATGCTGGAGTCAGGGGATTTCAGAGACAAGCTTAGATTAGAGCGCGTGCAACAGCAGGATTTTGCAAGCGCGGAAACTACATCGAAATGGGGCCTTGAAACAGGAGCAGACCTGATGTTATTCGGGGAGATAACGTCACAGACCGATGTTTACGGAAACAAGAAGACGGTTAACTACATCACCACCCTTTTCCTAACCGACCTGGAAACCAACAAACGCATTTGGTACGGACAGAATGAGATTAAGAAGTTCATTAAGAATTAGCCAAAGATGACGAGGTTGATTGCAACATGAGTTTACCGATTGCCCTTGACAGAATCCCCGGTCGGGCGATACGCCTCATTTCAATAATAGGTGTAACAATCCTCGCTGGCTGCGCCACTTATTATCAAACCAATCAATCGTTTAATAAGGAATTCGAGAGCGGTAATTTAGACCAGGCCTTCAATGTGCTGCAACGCTCACCAGGAGAAAAGCGAGGGAAAGATAAATTTCTTTACTACGTAAACAATGGCCTCGTGCTTTCGCTGCTGGGAAGATATGAGGAGAGCAACGAATACTTCGAGAAAGCATTTCTTTATGGGGAAGACTACCGGATGAAATACTTAAATGAGGCGGCCTCCTACTTAACCAATCCAAACCTCACCGAATACAAAGGGGAGGATCATGAACATATTCTCCTGCTGTACTACAAAGCCCTTAACTATTTAAAACTGGGCAACACCGATGATGCCCTGGTGGAATGCCGCAGGCTCAACCTCAGGCTTCAGCAACTCAGTGACCGGTATCAATCCGAAAACAAATACAGGAGAGACGCTTTTGTTCACACCTTAATGGGAATTATTTACGATGCTGACAAAGACTACAATAACGCCTTCATTGCTTACCGGAATGCACTGGAGATTTATGAAGAAGATTACAGCAGACTATTTAACCTTTCAGCGCCCACTCAATTAAAAAAAGATTTGTTACGCACTGCTTATCTGGCAGGCATGAGTGAAGAAGCGGAAGAGATGAAAGGCCGGCTCAACATGGCAGATTACGAATTTATCAATCAGGAAGGAGGGGAGTTGGTTTTCTTTTGGCACAACGGCCTGAGCCCGATCAAAACAGAGTGGAGTTTGAATTTTGCACTGAACCGAAACGGTAATCATGTTCTGATCTCCAGCGCGGACTTTGGGTGGCAATATGGTTTTGATATTTCAACGTACAACGAAAAAGACAAACAGGACTTGCACAGCCTGGAATTTTTTAGGGTTGCTTTTCCAAAATATGTGGAGAGGCCGGTCCAATTTCAACACGCAACGCTGTCGCGGGATGGGAACAGCTATGACCTTGAATTATTGGAAGATGTCAATCGAGTAGCGTTCAAATGTCTGCAGGAAAGAATGAATATTGAATTCAGCAAAGCCCTTATTCGGGTTGCGCTGAAAAAAGCATCGGAATACCAATTGCGAAAAGAAGATAAGAACCTTGGTTCACTGCTCGGAGTTGTAAATGCTCTAACCGAACAGGCCGATACACGGAACTGGCAAACGCTCCCTCACAATATTTATTATGCCCGTGTGCCGCTCCAGGCAGGAATTAATTCGGTAAAGTTTCAGCTGAACGACTTCAGAGGCCAATCTAATCAATTGGAGTTTACCTATGACTGCAAAAAAGGGCAGACGTTGTTTCATACGTTCAGTTCTCTGGAAAGCGGATTTCCTAAATAATTTTTAATAGAGGCAGAGTTTCCAACCTTCTGGTCGAGTAGGCAAAGGCATTTCAGCCTAAGCCTCTCACAGAACCGTACTTGATACTCTCGCATCATACGGCTCTTACTGCTCAAATCAAATATCTACGGTTTAAAACCGTATTGCCAATGTAAGAACATGTTCGGATAATAGCGATAGACCTCTTTCAACCACAGGCGTGCTTGCTGGGTACTTTTGTGAAATCGTTTGTACCG
>JAYUHI010000365.1:0-3844 GCA_043767095.1 Bacteroidota bacterium | reverse complement strand
TCACCGGCAACTACCCGTTTTCGAATGTCATTAATTCTGTTCCAGGCTGCCAGTGTATCAGCCGGGGTGGCGTCCGCTTTCAACATGATTAAAATATGGGAAGCCCTCACTTTTTCTATCGTCCGCTCATAGGCCTCCTTCACCAATCGGTCGAGATCATCGCCTTCCGACACATACGGTTTTTTAATCTCTTCGCGGTATTGGTCAAATTCTTTTTTAAAAGAGACGGTAGTGTCCAGGCCGCGGTTCAGCGCTTCCGCGACTTTCAATTTGAAGTTGATATATAGCTGAAGGTACTCTTCCACTTTGGCAGCAGTGAAATCCTCCGGTTTATGCTGGTGGTTCTTCTTATACAGGTAAGCAAACTCATCGGTGGTCACTTTCGATTTCCCCACCGTAAAAAGTGTCACGGGTTTGTTTTTATCCTTCGGTTTATCCTGGCCGGAAACCTTAAAAAGGACACAAAGGATCAAGAAAACAGTTATCCGCATAGTTTTAAAGAGGGGCAAAAATAAGCGGAAAAGGGAGATTGTTGAAATGGGGCTAGGCCTTCTTCCTCCGAGAGGAAGCCGCCTCTGAAATTTAAAGTAAGGTAAATGGATTGATGATCGTTATCTTTTTATTAATCAATTGGCCATGATTCATGTCCTCTGAGTACAATTTGGAACATTTGCATTCCAGAGCGGCAGCAACAATCAAACTATCATAAAAAGAAAATTTGTACTGCTCGGCAATTGTTATCGCCTGTTGAATTGTAATTTCATTATTGACGTGAATCAAATTACCGAGGGAGATTTCCTATTGCTTCTGTTATTTCAGACCAAGGTTTTTTAAACTTTCTATTAAGGGTATTGGATAGTTCTTGCAGAACTTGAGTGCTGATAAAAGAAATATTTTCTGTCACCAACTTTCTAGCAATAAATTGTTTTTGAAGTTCCGTGTCAGAATAAGCATAAACTAAAATGTTAGTATCCAGAAAAACACTATCGCTCATTGGCTTCGTTTCGGTTAAACTTATAGCCAATAGTGTTTAGTTTTAAGGCAATAAAGCTGGGGCGCTTTTTAAAGGCTTTAGTCTCGTCTCTATCCTCATCCAATGTAAAGGCAATTACCTCTACTTGTTTGCCTATATAATCTTCAGGCACCCGGATTAAAATATCCTGGTCTTCTGGTGTAATAAAGGTGCGTACCATATTCTAGTTATGTTTATTTTATCTGGTCATATACAAACATTGCCTTCCACGCCTTAATATTTTTTTTTCGTCATTAACGGAATAGAAAGGCCCCTTCTCTGCTTTGGATACGACCTTCTTGAAATCATCAACTGAAATGGCCTCGCCTGAATGAACCCAATTGCTACTAGTTTTTTTGACCTTAGCCTTCATTTAATTTTTTTGTCGAATTTAAGCAAAATCCTATTGGCTCCATCAAAAACCTTTCACATCTTCCCCCTGCTCAACTCCGGAATCCTGTCAAACAATTTTATCGCCTGCTGCAACACTTCATTGTTCTGGTTCATAACCTGGAAGTAGCCTTCGTTCTTCCAGATTTTGCGGGCGATCAATGCCTTCACATGGGTTTGAAAGGCTACCCTATTTTTTGCCAGGTCTTTGTAGTCGGCATTCACCTGGTTGCCCACGCCCACTTTCACCAGCGCGTTGAACATGTCATCGGTCACTTTAAAATTCCGGATGAAATCCTTTCCGTCCATTTTTTCTAAAACGGATTTGTTTTGTTCGGCATATTGAAAAGTGTACTCCTGGATGGAGTTTGAAATATACAGGTGATTTAGATAACTGCTGATTAACGCTGTATCGAGCGGAACAAAGTAATCGGGCATGATGCCTCCGCCTCCATAAACAGAACGTCCACCGGTAGTTTTATAGCGAAGGGAATCATTGAACTTGATACTGTCGGAGTGAAAGAATTCTCCTTTAGTGTAGCGCATGGCAATCTCTTTCGAATAATTCTCCGTTCCGCCATACGGTTTTTGAATGGAGCGGCCGCTGGGCGTATAGTACCGTGAAATGGTGAGGCGCAATTCAGAGCCGTCACTTAAATCAAACGGTCGCTGCACCAATCCTTTTCCAAAAGATCGCCTGCCCACAATCAGGGCACGGTCATTATCCTGAAGAGCGCCTGCTAAAATTTCTGAAGCAGAAGCACTGCCTTCATTTACCAATACAATCAAATCGCCAGTTTCAAAATCGCCAGCCTCGGTGGCATTATCATCCTGGTTAAAGCGTTTATCCTGGCCATCGGTGTAAACTATTTTTTTTCCTGCCGCAAGAAATTCATCGGCCATATCGGTGGCCTCGTTCATGTAACCTCCCGGGTTTCCCTGCAGGTCGAGGATCAACTTCTTCATCCCTGAAGCTTTCAGTTTGCCAAGTGCCTCCTTAAATTCTTCATAAGTAGTTTGTGAAAACCGGTTCACTTTTATGTACCCAATTTCAGGTGCAATCATGTACGAGACATCAACCGAGAATTGCGGAATCTTATCGCGTATAATCGTGAAGCTCATGGGGGGCTTGTTACCGCGCAAGGCTTCAATTTTTACTTCCGATCCTTTTGGCCCTTTTAACAATTTGAATACATCGGGATTCTTTAACCCTATGCCGGCAATATTCTTTTCGCCCACTTTTATAATCTTATCCCCCGATTGTAAACCGACCGCTTCGGATGGGCCTCCGCTCAAGGGCGTTACCACCACCAGTGTATCGTGAAAAATATTGAACTCAATGCCGATGCCCTCATAGTTTCCCTTCAAGTCTTCGTTGGCCTCCGCCCGGTCGGTTGCGGGTATATAAATGGAATGCGGGTCTAACTTAGCGAGGATGTGCTCAATGGCTTCCTCCACCAACTCTTTGGATTGGGCTTCATCCACGTATTCATTTTCGATCAGCCCAAAAACCTCTTTTAATTTTTGGTATTCTTTACTGTTGCCGGCCCCAATTCCGCCACCTTTCAGGTTCATGCCAATGAGCAGGCCTGCGGCCAAACCCAGGCAGAGCACCAATGGCAGGGCAATTGTTTTAGCTGAATTCTGATTCTCGTTCATAGTTTTCTAATCGTTTCCTTTTAACGGCTTGCAAATTTAAATGTTAATTCTGTTTTAGTTAATGGTGAATCGTGAATCGTGAATAGGGGTACGATAGTTTGTAGTCCCCGCACACCCCTGCCCCTAAAGGGGTCAACGCGCTGGGGTTAGAGGGTGAGTGAGGGCTTAAGCGAAAAATTGCAAAACTGTCGTACAGCCATCGTGAATTGTGAATAGTTTTACCCTATTAACGATTACCGATTCACTATTAACCTTTGGGCCGGATCATTGCCATTGACTTTGGAACAAAACGAACGGGGCTGGCCGTAACCGATCCGCTCAGGATCATTGCCACTGCACTTGAAACGGTCGAAACCAAAAATGTTACTTCATTTCTCGTGGAATACTTCAGGCGCGAACCTGTTGATGAAATTGTAATTGGCCTTCCTAAAACTTTACAAAACAAGGATTCCGATACTGCCCCGGCTGTCCGGGCTTTTGCCGATCAGGTGAAGCAAAAATTTCCTGACAAACCCATTCATTTTATTGATGAGCGTTTCACCTCCTCCATTGCCAAACAAACCATGATTGACGGAGGAATGAAAAAGAAAGACAGGCGGGATAAGGGGAACGTGGACAAGATTAGCGCAACTTTAATATTGCAGAGTTACATGCAGGGCAAATAATTACCGGATCGCGGTATGCGTCCCGGCATAGTGCCAGCACTCAACCGCGATGACTGCTTCGAAGGAGAGTGCCGGCAGGCCGCGATCCCGTAATTGATCATTGATCATCGCCCACTAT
>JAYUHI010000364.1:0-9124 GCA_043767095.1 Bacteroidota bacterium | reverse complement strand
AACGAAATAGCTTCCATGCACCCGGCTGTCACCACCACATCATCTTCACTTAAAGCACCGCCCCAGTTAAAAGAAAGCCGCGCGATTTGTTTGCGAAGCAACTCGTTACCCTGGATATGTTCATAACTCAAACAGGAATCTTTTGAACTTCTAAGTACGTACATCACCGATTTATTCAGTTTAGCCGCAGGCAACATAGAAACATCGGGGGCACCCAGGTTGAGCGATAAAATTTTATCCGAACGCAGATCGTGGTACACACTCGATATCATGTCAT
This sequence comes from Bacteroidota bacterium, assembly GCA_043767095.1. Lineage (GTDB taxonomy): Bacteria > Bacteroidota > Bacteroidia > Cytophagales > Cyclobacteriaceae > ELB16-189. Next base: position 8,847 of record JAYUHI010000364.1, on the reverse strand, counting down.
CAATAGTTACCGGCACCGCTTCATCTACCGGGTCGCAACAGGTAGGAATATCCAATGTATGTTGTTGAGAAAATTTTATGTAGTAGCCCGATTGCGGTCGAGCCTCAATCAATCCCTTACTTTCTAAATAATAATAGGCCTGAAAGGCTGTGCTCAAGCTGATGCCCTGCTCTTTGCTGAGGGCACGGGTGGATAAAAGTTTATCCCCCACTTTAAGGGCTTTCTTCTCGATGAGGGTTTCAATACGATCGGCCACCTCTAAATAAAGGTGCTCTCGTTCAGGTGGTTGAATGGTCGTTTCCATAATGAGCGGTTTTTTTAATAAACCCGCCAGGCGCTTAATCCTAACAGATTTTAGGGTAACTGATATGGTAAAAATAGATAAAACTGAAACTGTTATGCAAACGTAATAATGCTGTGGTTTGAATGCAAATGATTGAGCAATTATCGGGTTGAGTCCACATCGGGCGATGATGAGTTTTGTGCCGGTATAAACTATTGAGCAATGCGAAGAAAATATTACTTAACAACTTTTATTTTATTATCAGGCGTTTGTGCCCTAGCGCTGCAGCCACCCGCAGATTCGTCAGGCCTTACCCTTCCGAAGAAAAAGAATACACCTGCCATTACCATGCGACTGCATTCTATGGGCTTGTTCTCGTACATGGGTAAGGTGGTGAACTATAGTCCGGCAGCTGATATTCTCTTTACTTACACTACTCAATCAGGCTGGGGAGTTTCTGCCTTCAAGGTGGTTGATGTCAGGGATGTTCACTCGCATAATAATTTTGCCTTTGCGCTTATTTATAAATCCTTTCATATTGGAGAGCGCTTAACCATTACCCCTAATATTGGTGCAGCACTGGAACAACAAAATGCCTTTGCCGATCATGGCTCGGATTTAATTGCCATGCTCACTACATCATTTCGCCTGAATCAAAATTTAGTGGTGGATCACAATGCCATGTTTACAAACCTGGTGTTTGAACCGGTCTATTCCGATTGGATAAACCGGTTCAGGCTGATCTATTCAAAAGGGCATTGGGATGCGACCGGAGTGCTGTGGCACAACAACGGTTTGATTGATGGGGCAAATTATTTTTCCACCGGGGCGAGCGTGTTTTACAATCGCATCTCCCTTGGCAAAAGAGTTTGGATGGGTGGGGGAGTGACAGCCATTTTCACAACAAACCAATCTAACCCCGAGCAACCGCATCATAAAAAAGGAATTCAATTCACCGCTGCCATAACCATAAAATAAACAGCGTCAATTTTTAAAACTGTAATCTTGCCACCATGAAACCTCGAATACCCGTTTTGGCCAGTGTTGCATTGGCGGCTGTGTGCCTGATATGGGGAACCACCTACCTGGCCTTGCGGATTGGGGTGACTGATTTCCCGGCCTTCCTGTTCAGCGCTTTCCGGTTATTAGCGGCAGGAGGTATTTTAATAATCTTCATGCTAATTTTTGGCAAATTGAAATTTCCCGAATGGCGGGTAATCCGCATTCAGGCACTAGCCGGATTTTTTATGTTCACGATGGGCAACGGATTAGTAGGCTGGGCGGAGATCAATGTGTCGAGCGGGTTGGCGGCCATCATCAGTTCCACGATTCCCATTTGGGTGATTTTATTGAACATGAAATTAAGTGAGGATGAGCGCCCCAACTTCCCCATAATTGCCGGTCTGTTGATCGGCCTGAGCGGCATCGTCATGATTTTCGGGCAGCATCTGAATGAGTTCTCTAATCCGTCATACCGTTTTGGTATCATAGCCATGTTCATTGCCAACCTTAGTTGGGCAGGGGGCAGTGTGTGGATCAAAAAGAAAAACCAACACACGAATCTCTTTCTTAATGCAGGATTGCAAATGCTTTTTGGAGGCCTGTTTCTGTTGCCCCTCAGCGTGCTTTTTGATGATTACTCAAAATTTGTTTTCTCAGCGCCTGTGGCTTATTCACTTGTTTATCTTATCCTGATCGGTTCCATTGTGGCCTACATCTGCTTTACTTATGCCATCAAGAAATTACCAGTCACCGTTGTATCGCTTTACGCTTACATCAATCCGTTGGTGGCTGTATTCCTTGGGTGGCTGATATTGAATGAGAAGTTCAGTCTAAAAATTTTCATCGCCATGCTCATTACAGTGGCTGGCGTTTACTTAGTTAACCGTGGTTATCAGTTGAGAAAAGAATGGAAAGCGCAGTTGGCCGAGGGGAAGTAGTTTTTTTCCCACGGAGTTAGTGCAAGGAATTTTCTCCATTTGCTCTGTTGCCTCTGTACAAAATATTCTCCCTATACTTGCACCCGCAAAGGTTCCCGGCATAAAACCCGGGATGAAAAGGGAACCCCGTGAAAACCGGGGGCAGTTCCCGCTACTGTAAACATTATAAGGTTGTTCATCACAAAAGTCACTGTGGCGTCCCGATGCATCGGGGCGAAATGGGAAGGCCGAACAAGTAAAATGTAAGCCAGGAGACCTGCCATTGCTTAAATAAATTATTCACCGCTTCGGGTAAAAGCAGAGAATGGTTCTCATAGTTAAGAACTCTTAACTACACTCCATTCCAAACTTTTACTCCTTAAACCCATCTTCACGATGAAAAAGGAGAAAAAAGTCTGGGCAATGACATTGATTGCCTTTTGGTGGCTGGCACCAAATCAAACTAATGCACAGCAAGATTCAACCTCACAAACTGCTCTTCAAGAGGTTACCGTTACTGCTACCAAATTCGCCAAGAGCCAAAGCGAAACGGGAAAAGTGCTGACCATTATTGATGAAAATCAAATCAAACTCAGTGCCGGCAAAGACATTTCGCAATTGCTGAATGAGCAAACTGGGCTTTTCATAAACGGGGCAAACAGCAATCCGGGCAAGGACAAATCGGTTTATTTGCGCGGAGCCAGAAGTGAGTACACCGTAATCCTGTTGGATGGCATACCGCTCAACGACCCCTCGTCCATTGGTGGAGGGGCTTACGATCTCCGGATGATTCCGCTTGACCAGGTAGAGCGGATTGAAATATTGAAAGGCAATCAATCTACGTTGTATGGAAGCAATGCGATTTCGGGTGTTATCAACATCATCACAAAAAGAGATGGCGATAAGCCAGTGCGCGGATCGGCTACTTTAAGCTACGGCAGTTTCAACACCAAGAAAGGCTCGGTTAGTGTTTCGGGCAGTACTTCCAAAGTAGATTACTCCGTTGGGGCAAGCCGGTTTTTAACGGATGGGGTAAGCGAAGCAAATGACACCCTGGGGACGGCCAATTTTGATAACGATGGCGTTACTCAAAACTCTTTCAACGCCAATATTACTTTCAAGCCATTTAAGGCATTTCAAATTCAACCTTACTTTCGATATGCTGACTTTGATGGTTCTTATGATGGTGGACCTTTTACAGATAACCCAAGAAACACTTATGGTTCCTCTTTTCACAACACAGGCATAAACTCCGAGTACCAGTTAAAGAAAGGGAGCATTCATTTTTATTACGGCTACGATAAAACCAACCGGGTATTTGTTGATTCATCTTATGGATTTACCAGCACTTATAATTACAAAGGCAGGTTTCATCACGGTGAGATTTTCCTGAACTGCAATTTCGGTAAACAAATTCAACTGTTATCCGGGGCGGGTTATCAATCGTGGCTCATGCTGGATGAGGCAGCCACAAAGGTTAATCCTTCTGTAACATTGATTAGTCCTTATGCTTCCTTCTTTGTTCGAAACCTGAAAGGCTTCTCAGCAGAACTGGGCGGTCGTTACAACCATCACTCCAGATATGGAAACAACTTTACGTTTAGCTTCAACCCTTCGTGGTTGATCCGCGAAAGGGCGAAAATATTTTTCAATGTTTCCTCGGGGTTCAAAGCACCTTCATTGCAACAACTCTTCGGACAATACGGAGCCAATGAAAATCTTAAGCCGGAAAAAAGTCAAAGTATGGAAGGAGGCGCTCAGTTTTTCTTTAAACAAAAAGATGCGGATATCCGCGTGGTGGCTTTTCAAAGGAAAATTGAAGACGTAATATTTTATTCGAATTCGGGTTACATCAACCAAAATGAACAAAATGATAAAGGTTTTGATTTGGAGGGCACATTTGCACCCATCAAAAACCTGAAGCTGAAAACATTCTACAGTTTGGTTATCGGCTCAACCTCTACAGAAAACTCAATAACTACAAAAATTCTTTACCGCATTCCGAAGCACTCGTTTGGCGTGAACATGAGCTATAAAATTTTGCCCAATTGGATGGTGAGTGCCAATTTCAGAATCACCGGCAAGCGCAATGATTTATTCTACGATTCACAAATTTTCGGAAATAGAACCGTAAACCTGAAGGCCTATCATTTGTTGGATTTCTATACCGAATACAGCTTGTTAAAAGGAAAACTGAAACTCTTTGCTGATGCCAAAAATCTGCTAAACCAGGATTATTACGAGGTTTATGGATACTCGGTGCTGCCCGTTTCAGTGAATGCGGGAGTGAGCGTGAGTTTGTAAAATGGGCGCGTGGGCTATGATTTACTCTTTGGAAACACAGATAATCTCAGTCCCCAATTCCACTTCCAATTTAGCCAAACTGCGGAGCGTTAAATCATGTTCACCATTTAGCCATTTGCTTATTTCCGTTGATGTTTGGTCTTTCTGTTGTGCCAGTTGCTTCTGGGTAATAGTAAACCCAATCACCAACAGGAACTATAGCTGAATACGTAGAGTCCTCGGCATTGTAATTATTATATACCATGAAATTTTTTCCTATAGATAGCTGCTCCGCCTTCGGTACCTTCAAACTGGCTTCCTCATAATATTCAACGGACGAAATGTTTCCGTTAGAGTGATACTTAATTGTTTTCCCTTCTTGCGGGACTTCTCTCTGATAACTTGAATATTCAATTGGTTTGTGATGTTCCGAATAAATTTTCTCAGACCTAGTGAATAGAAATTGTTTTACCCAATCCCCGCTGCTGGTTAAGACCTGACCAAAAATCAGCGTAGAATCTAATAACTCATAAATGGAATATGATCCGTTTAATGTGTAACGCCTATTTCTATTTTTTGTACTCATAGTAACGCGGATAAATTGGTTGTTAACTACTTCCCAAACCCCATCATTTATCCCTCCGTAACTTTTATATTCACCGTCACAAGGAAATTCAACAGTCTCTCTCAGTTCTCGTTCCTTCGTTAATCCTCTTCTCGTTTCAATGATTTTTAATCCCAGCCATTTATTGCCACAAAGCATTTTAACTTTATTTTCTGTAATGGCAATAGCTTTTGGATCCTTAACATTTAAATTCCCTGTTATTTGGCCATTTGTTTGAAGTATGACCAAGCAATAAATTGATTTGACTAACAAAGCTGGGAAGCACCTTGTCATTGAATCTGAGTTAGATTATCAAGTTAAGAAAAGGTGACAATTATACCAACTGTAATTGAGTTGTAAGTTTAGCCCAAGTGCTCAATCACCGTTTTATAGGGTGGTAAGATACCTTCATCCATTTTTTGAATTGCGAACTAGGGTCTGCTTCAGCGTTGCGGTTTTTTCCAATGATAAACCACTGGTACCACCAGAATCATTAACCCAAGCTTCACCCTTTATTCAAATGCTTCAGCTTCACTACCTCCTGATCATTAAGAAAACGCCACTCGCCACGGCCCAGATTTTTTTTGTCAAGGCCGGCATAGATTACACGATCAAGTTTAACTACTTCGTACTCCAGGAATTCAAAAATCCTGCGCACTATCCGGTTCCAGCCAATGTGCAGCTCAATGCCAATGGTTTTTTTATCATCGTCAACATAGGCGAGATCATCAACCATGGCTTTGCCTTCCTCCAACCGGACGCCTTCCACTATTTTATCAAAATCAGCTTTCGTCAGCGGTTTGTCCAATTCAACCTTGTATAGCTTTTTCGCTTTGTATGAAGGGTGCGTGAGTTTATCGGCCAGGTCGCCATCGTTAGTTAATAAGAGCAAGCCTGTTGTGTTGCGATCTAACCGGCCAACAGGGTAAACTCTTTCCTTCACAGCATTTCCAATCAGGCCCATTACCGTTTTACGCTCTTGGGGGTCATCCGTTGTAGTAATGAAGCCTTTTGGTTTGTTCAATAAAATGTAAACCGGTTTCTCAGCATGAAGCTTCTTGCTTTCGTGGCGAACATCATCGGTGGGCTTTACTTTGAAGCCCATTTCCGTAATGACTTGTCCGTTCACCGAGATCAAACCCATTTTGATTAACTCATCGGCTTCACGCCTCGAGCATACCCCGCTGTTAGAAATAAATTTGTTAAGACGGATCAAACCATCCTTTGGCTTCTCAGTCATCACATCCCGACTCTTTGTGCTTGAAAATCTTCTTGGTTTTCCGTAGTGACCACCAAACGATTTTGCCCTGCCTCTGTGAGGAGCGGATGAATCTTTGTCGAATGGCCGCTTTCTTTCCTCTCCACTACCCGTAGGGCCATCTTCTCTTTTCTTAAAATATTTTTTTGGAGCACTGAAGGCGCGATTGGCTGCAAATCGTGGTTTATCAAATGATTCGCCATCGCCTCGTTTAACAAAGGGCTTGTCCAAATTTTTGCGTGGTGCTTTAGAGAAGGTTCCTTTCTTATCGTCACCTGATCGATCATTGAATTTCTTACGCGCAAATCCTGAATCGCCAAAGCCACCTTCTTTTCGCTTTCTAAAACCTGGTTTGTCCCCCCCTCGTGAATAGGGGCCTGGGCCTGGCTTCCTTGCATAGCCTCCCTTTTTATCATCAACCGTGCGATCACTAAATCTTTTTCTGGGTGCTGATGCAAACCGTCCTTCTTCTTTTTTGGGGGCAACCCTGGGCTCACGAGTCGGTTTGTCTGAAGCAGAGTCTCCCGGGCCTTTACGTGTAAACTTGGATTTGAATACTTTCCGGTCTCCCGCACCTTCACCTTTTTCTTTCCAGTCGGGCCTGGATGAGTAGGAACGCTTGCCCCTGCTTGAACTATCAAATTTTCTATCGGCCATAACGTGTTGGGTAATGTCTATGTTAAATGTAAAGATTTAGAACCAGATGTTGGAGGTTGGGGGCTGGAGTCTGGTCGCTCCAAACCGGAAACTCCTGCCGGCAGGGGCAACCAGCAACCGGCTTACTGATTGTCTGGAGATTCTCCTATAGTATTCACTTCCTCAGAAAAGTCTTTGGGTGTGGGTAAATCTTTGATATCGCTAATGCCAAAATACTCCATGAACTTGGGGCTTGTGCCATACATAATCGGGCGGCCAACCGTTTCTGCTTTGCCCAGGATTTCTACCAAGCCTTTGTCGAGCAGTTTTTGAACAGCATAATCGCAGTTCACGCCCCGAATGTTTTCCAGTTCCGTTTTTGAAATCGGCTGCTTGTACGCAATGATGGAAAGCGTTTCCATACTGGAAGTGGACAATCTCTTTTTCGATTGTTGTTTCAGCATGATGCCAATGCTGGCCTGGTAAGCAGGCTTGGTTAAAAACTGATATCCTCCTGCGGACTTAAAAATCTGAAAAGAAAATTCTTCGGCCTGATATTTTTCTTCCAACCGGTGAATGGCATTAACAATGTCTTCTTCGGGCACATCGGCATTGAACATCTCACCCAGGCACGATTTAATATCGCTCAGTTTGATTGGCGATGGCGAACAGAAAATTAATGCTTCGATATGGTTGAGAAGAAAATCCATTTAGTGGCCTCATCCCCCGTGCCTTCACTGCGTTTCGGCAGGCAGGCGGCCCTTCTCCATCCCGAAGTATCGGGAGAGAAGGGTGACGGGTTTTGAAATTGATTTGTTTGCTTTTCAGTTTATCTCTTTGTAGGATTAAGTCAGATTACAACTACGCCACAAAATTGGGGCACCCCTCTCTCCCGATGCTTCGGGACGGAGAGGGTGAGGTCGGTGAGGCCTCAGTCTTTCTTCATCATCTTGGCCTCAATAGTTTGTGTGGTGTGCGGCACGGCTATCAACCTTTCTTTCGGAATCAGTTTTCCGGTAACAGAACAAATTCCATACGTTCCATTCTTAATGCGCACCAGTGCGTTCTCTAAGTTGGTGATGTATTTCAACTGGCGCGCAGCCAATTGACTCAGGTTTTCTTTCTCCGCGGTTTCCGCTCCATCTTCCAGCACTTTTGTGTTACCGCCCGATGTGCTGTCGGTGCCTTCATCATTAGTGCGGTTGAGCGTATCTTTTAAAATCTTGAACTCGTCCTTCGCCTTGTTCATTTTCTTAATGATAAGCGTTTCGAACTCTTTCAATTCGCCATCGTTGTAGCGCGTCTTATCATCAGGAACTGTGGAGGCTTTAGCTGGCTTGTGCGCAATGGGGCGTTGGGAAAGAATGGGGAAAATATTCAACTGCATGTTTGCATTGGGCCCAATGATTCCCTTATTAGCCGGCTCAGCCACTGCATCACCTCTCCTGGTTCTTCTCCTTCCCTTGGTGGGCGCGGTCTTAACCTGAACTTTTGAAATGGCCGGTCTTACCACAACTTTTTTAGCGGCTTTTTTTGCTAGAGTTGGTTTCTTAGCTGCTTTGGTTAATGCTTTCTTTGGCTTGTTTGCTTTTGCTGATTTTGCTTTCGCTGCGGGCTTAGCCTTAGATGCCGACTTCTTTATTTTTTTAGGCGCTTGTTTTTTCGATGATTTAGCCATGATACCCTCCGGTTATACGTTAAAAAAAGATGCGCAAAAATACAGGGTGAAGCCTGAAACAAAAAAATAAGCAACAATTAATTCAGATGTTAACCCAGATTGCAGTTATCCGCTCAGAAATAGCTGTGTGTTAGGTGGTTCTGTTTTTTCGGGTTCCGGTTTGTGTACTACGGATTTTCGTTTGAC
>JAYUHI010000363.1:0-3862 GCA_043767095.1 Bacteroidota bacterium | reverse complement strand
GCACGACTATATATTAATTTGAGATAAAAGTAGAAGCACCCAGAAAGGCTAAACCTGATGGAGATTGGTCGGGGAAGTGATTTTTGTCAGGAAATAATTATGGCGGCATAGCAGTGTCCTCAACCAGCGCATAAGCCAGGCCATGACAGACACAGAGATATTAAAGAATTTTTCTAACATTCTGTGATTGGCAAGTCCAACCTTGAAAGTCTCGCGAATAGGAAGACAATCCTATCACAATTTCAACCCCGTCCTTGGCCAGGCCTGGCCAGGCCTCACGATAAGCATAAGGTGGGCCCAATTGTTGGTTTGATTGCTTCCGTCTGGAGTGTTCTTTAAGTACTCCAAACTCTTGGTTGCAAACATTTGCGAATAGCCGCCTTGTAGCGAAATACCGTTGCTGATGTTGTAGTTCATGGTCAGGTCGAGTTCGGTGCCAAGCCTGCCGGTGGCAACTGTGGCGGCCTGCGAATCGTCATTCACATCTGCGGCAGCATTGAAAAAATGAAGGCTTGCCCCGTAAAACACTTTCGGCCTGTTTATTAAACCTTTGATGTAAAAATCCTGCAGACCAACTGAATTGCTATGGTTTCCTACATAGAAATAATCCATATACCCATTGAAGCGGTGGTTGGTTCCATACAATGGATTGAATGATTTGCTTTCGGTTGAATTAGCCCCTATTTCATCGGTGCCGGAAAGCCATTCAAGTCCGCCTGTCAAAGAAAATGATTTTGTTATTTGAATAGCCACTTCGGCTAAGAAGTCATACGCTGATAATGAGCGATTTTGATTGTTCTTTCCCATCTGATAATAAAACGCTGCATTCCACGACAATTTTTTCCCTGCCTCCTTATAAGTTAACCGCGGCCCGAATGTTTGTGAAAATACGGTGGTGTATTCAACAGGAGTGGTGTTGGGCTTCGTGAATTGAATCCCATTATTTAAAAATAGAAACGATGCTTTAACCTTGCCAAAGGTACGATTGAAGTACAGGTATTGAAATGTTTTGTAATTATTTGGAACCGTATAAATAGTTCCTGCCAGTTGCTCCTTGTCCTGGTTAAAGGCAAATCCAAAATGAAGCGTAGTGTTGGTTGCCGAATCATAAAATTTCAAGAGGGCCGCATCGTGCCTCCTGGCCTGCATGGCCCAATCCAGGCTGCCAAAAATCCGGTCTTCATCATAAGCAATTTCTTGCCTGCCCATTTTCAGATTGAGTTTTTTATTCAACTGGAGTGCTACCCAGGCTTCATGCACCGACAATAATCCGGCATTGTCTATGGGTAAATTTGCTGTACTTCCCCAGGTGCGGATATCCTGAATACTCACGAAGATTTCTCCCTTTTCAAATTTAACACTGCTCATAATGCGGGCACGCTGGCTAATAAAAAACGCTGCGTCCTGCCCTGCAGTGTCAAGTGTCGAATATCCGTGCCGGTATTCTACTCTATTCATGTATTGTCCATTAATTGAATAGCTAACTTGTGCTAAAGTAACCGGGCTAAAAAACAGTATCATACTGCCAACCAGCAGAGGTCCAAATTTATATTTCATAAGAAAAAAATAAAGTAGAACATAGGACTCATCGGCATTTCTAAAAACCCAAATAAACTGTCAGGCTGAGCCTGTCGAAGCCGATTTAGATTGCCCAATACAATAATATGTTTTGGCAGGCTTCAACTTGACAAAGTCTTTAGCGCTGTCTATGATGTAAATACGGAAGCCTATGTTTTTTAAAATATGACTTTAGTCATGACTGATCTTAAAATATTTTAATCACTTAATACAATTATGCTGGGGCACTTCAATATCAGTCGAAAGCAAGTAACCATTAACCAGAGGATATCTTGAGATATGACAATAGTCATTTTTTATCAAAGTGCAACTCTCTAAGTTACATTCGTATTAATAAAGCATCACTTACTTATCATCTCTTTAAAGTTGAGTAAGCAGAACGGATTTGAAAAGAAATATCCATTAATCCCTTCAATGTTATGAGTGCATCAAGAAGAAAATTTTTGAAAACCCTGGCCTTCTCATCTACAGGATCTATTATTTTATCCCAGCTATCCTGTGATTTTGGGGAAAAATTTTCACTCTTTGAACCCATTGATGTGGCAAACCCACTCGCTGCTTATCCAAATCGTGATTGGGAAAAGACTTACCGTGATTTGTGGAAATATGATAGTGAGTTTACTTTTTTATGTGCCCCCAATGACACACACAACTGCCTGCTAAAAGCGCATGTAAAGAACAATACAGTAGTGCGAATTGCTCCAAGTTTTGGTTTTTCAAAAGCAGAAGATTTGCAGGGAAACCGGGCATCAGCACGTTGGGAACCCAGGTGTTGCCAAAAAGGACTAGCCTTACAAAGAAGGTTTTATGGAGACAGAAGGGTCAAATATCCGGTTGTCCGTCAGGGTTTTTTGCAATGGATAAATGACGGTTTCCCGCGCGAACAGGATGGCAAGGCTCCTGCAAAATACTTTGAGGGCAGAGGCAAAGAGGCATTTGTAAAAATCACCTGGGATGAGGCATCGGATTACACAGCCAGGGCCTTGGAAAATATCGCCAAAACCTACAATGGAGAAAAAGGAAAAACATTTTTAGAGGAACAAGGATATGATCCCGCCATGGTGGAAGCCATGCATGGAAAAGGAGTGCAGTCATTAAAATTCAGGGGAGGGATGGCTGCCTTAGGTGTAACAAGAATCTTTGGAATGAACCGGTTGGCCAATTCATTAGCATTGCTTGATAGCAAGATAAATAATGTTGATGGAGAAAAAGCAAAAGGTGCAAGAGCCTGGGATAGTTACGCATGGCATACCGATCTTCCCCCAGGTCACCCGATGGTAACAGGCCAGCAAACAGTTGACTTTGATTTGTGTTGCGTGGAGCACACTGATCATATTATTGTGTGGGGAATGAATTGGATCACAACAAAAATGCCCGATTCACACTGGCTTACAGAAGCAAGACTGAAGGGGACAAAAGTTACTGTGATTGCATGTGAGTACAGCGCCACTTGTAACAAAGGTGATAATGTATTGATTGTGCGGCCAGGTGTTACTCCTGCTTTGGCACTTGGTTTTATAAATGTCATTATCAATGAAAGACTATACGATGCCGATTATGTAAAAAAATATACCGACTTGCCATTCCTGGTAAGAATGGATACTAATCAATTTCTGAAACCCGTTGATGTTATAGTTGATTACAGGCAAGCGGAATTAAGCGGGTATATCAAGGTTATGAAAGAAGGGGAAAAACCGGCCCTTCCACTCAAACAAGGGCAAGCGTTTGTTTCAGGGAAAATGAGAGAAGAATGGGGCGACTTTATGGTGTGGGACGAAAAACGAAATTCCCCTTCAGCAATTTCACGCGATGATTATGGGAATAAAATGACCGACAAAGGGATCAACCCAGCCATGGAGGGAAAATTCAAAGTGAAATTAGCCGATGGTAAAGAAGTGGAGGTAAGAACCGTCTTCGACCTGGTGAAAGAATATGTAATACAAAACTACGATCCTCAAACCGTATCTGAATTGACCTGGGCGCCAAAAGATGGTATTACTTCTATTGCACGGGAGATTGCCAAAAACCCCGGGAAAACTTTATTTGCGATGGGTATGGGCCCCAATCAGTTTTTCAATAACGATTTAAAAGACCGCACGGTATTCTTATTAGCGTCACTCACAAAAAATATTGGCAGAGTAGGCGGTAACGTTGGAAGTTTTGCCGGAAACTACCGCGCTGCTTATTTCAGCGGACTGCCATCCTACATAATGGAGAACCCATTCAACATCCAAATGGAAGAAGGGAAGCCGGTTGATATCAAAAAATATTTCTCCTACGAGTC
>JAYUHI010000362.1:0-3872 GCA_043767095.1 Bacteroidota bacterium | reverse complement strand
TCTTCGGGCGCCATGAACTGGCCCTTCTTTACTTTCACCGGCTTTCCGGTTTTGGCCGCAGCCACTAACAAATCTGTTTGTCGGCATAAGAAAGCTGGAATTTGAAGCACATCAACCACAGAGGCAACTTCAGCACATTGATTCGATTCATGAACATCGGTGACCACGGGAACCCCTAAATCTTTTCTTACTCTCGAAAGAATCTCCAGCCCTCCTTCCAGGCTTGGCCCTCTATAAGAATCGCCCGAAGTGCGGTTGGCTTTATCGAACGAGGCTTTGAAAACATAGTCGATGCCGAGGCTGGCACAAATCTCTTTTACTGTTGCTCCGGTTTCCATGCAGATATCATAACTCTCGGCAGCGCACGGGCCGGCAAAGAGAACGAGGCGGTTTCCACCCAGCGTGATATTGTTGATGGAAACAGGTTTTTTAAAAATATCCATTATAGTTTTTTTCCGTAGAGGGAGTTGTCAAAACCGTGGAGAGATTCGCGAGCCAGGATTTTAAAATAGTCGGGGGTAATTTTGGTTTCATCAAATGAAGATGGAAACTTCACGTCTTTCAAAGCAACAAGGTCAAAGTTGAACAAATATTCACTGATGGCAATCTCATTGATCCACGCATCCTTTTGTTTGGAATGATTAATGATAGACTCCCAATTGAAATTGAAATTCAAGCTGAGGAAAAGGGTATCCACAAAATCCTTACCTGCCAATCTTTGCAACGCAGTAAGTTTATTCGCCAGAATATTTTCCCAGTTATCAATGAGAGCACCACTTTTCTCAATTGTTGGTGTTCCTACCCGATAGCCCACATCATTAACAAATTCTATTTTTAATGCACCTGTAGATTCGTCTGATACAAACACCCGGACATAAGAATCCTGACGGTTATTAATTTCAACTGATCTAAATCCAGATTTTAAAACATCAATTAGCTTATCTACTTCCCCGTGAAAATCAGGCTGACGATTAATAAAAAAATCTAAATCATCCGAGTATCTGTGGGAAAGTATAAAGCGGCTTAAAGCAGTGCCGCCCGTAAGGTAAAATGGGCTGGCTTCGGAGCCGATCAAAGCCAGTGTCTTATCCTGAAGGGGATATAAAATGTTTTTATAAAAGTGATCTGACATACCTGTATTTGTCTCTCAAATCACGCGGGAACAAACCTCTAATAACGTCCTCCGAAAGTGCATCGGGAAGGCTTTCTTTTGGAACAATGTGACGAACATGATGCCAATAAAATCCGTTCACAATTTTCATAAAGAGTTGCTGCCGGGTAAAGCCATTAATTATATCCACCTCCCCAACCAACAATGAATATAGCATTTCGGGGGTGTAGGGTAGATCCCACGAAACCATTTTCAACCTCCGCAATATTTCTTCTCTTGGGTACATCATCTAATTCACCTTAATTCAACACTTCCTTCACCTCAACAAAAGGTAGGTTAAAAGCATCAGCCACACCTTTGTAAACCACTTTTCCCTGCACCACATTCAAACCTTTTCTTAACTCGGCACTATCTTGACAGGCCTTTCGCCAGCCTTGATTGGCCAAGCGGATTGCATACGGCAAGGTAGCATTGGTGAGCGCCCAGGTTGAGGTGTAAGGAACTGCACCCGGCATATTGGCAACGCAATAATGAACCACATCATCAATGATGTAAGTAGGATTTTCATGCGTGGTGGGTTTGCAGGTTTCAATGCAACCTCCCTGATCAACGGCCACATCAACCAGCACCGTTCCCGGCCGCATGGTTTTAAGCATGTCTCGGGTAATTAATTTGGGGGCTTTGGCCCCTGGAATCAGAACAGCACCAACAATCAGATCATGGGTCTTTACCAGTTCGCGCAAAACATATTCGTTCGAAACCATAGTGTGCACATTCTCAGGCATCACATCATCCAGGTAGCGGAGCCGGTTAATGTTCACATCCGTAATAGTTACATCGGCACCCATGCCGGCCGCAATCTTGGCGGCTTGCGTGCCTACCACACCTCCACCAAGAATCAAAACCTTAGCGGGCATCACGCCCGGAACTCCACCCAATAATATTCCTCTTCCCTTCATTGGCTTTTCTAAATACTTCGCCCCTTCCTGTATGGCCATCCGGCCTGCCACTTCACTCATGGGAACGAGTAAAGGAAGACTTCCATCGGCACGTTCCACCGTTTCATAGGCCAGGCACACCGCGCCAGTGGCGATCATGGCGTGAGTTAAAGGTTCATAGGAGGCAAAGTGAAAATAGGTGAATACGAGCTGGTCTTTCCTGATCAGTTTATATTCCGGCTCAACTGGTTCCTTCACTTTCATGATCATCTCCGCAAGCGCGAAGGTCTCTTCCGCAGTACCCAGAATCTGAGCACCCGTACTTTTGTATTCCTCGTCCGAAAATCCGCTGCCTTCACCAGCCATGGTTTGGATATAAACCGTATGTCCTTTTTTGGTGAACTCACGCGCACCGGCCGGGGTAAGGGCAACCCGGTTCTCATTGTTCTTGATTTCTTTTGGCACTCCTATGATCATAGATTAGTAATTTTGATTTGAACGTCAAATATAGTATTCACACCTTATTGAACATCGAGGAACACATATTACTGCTATTCTTTTTATGGATCGTTGCGCCAGGGCATTACCACTACAGCCAACTTGAAAAGAACCAGATTTACAGGCTCACTGAAACCTTAGCCGGTTCCAGCCCTTTGTCTATTGGCTCAAAGTAGAGTCTGAGAATAAAAGGCTTCTCAATTGTATAATAGAAGAGATAAAAGCAGAATTGATTAACAAGAATGGCAAGAATTCCATACCAGGAAAAGGCGTATAAAGCAGCTCCGTATCCGTTCAACTGACCCCAACCATAAAGGGGATTGGACATGAATTTAAAAATTCCTTTCTCCTCAAACTCAATTACTTTTTCTTCGATGAACATATCCTTGTAATAATAAATGGAGAGGCCTACTTGCCAGACCGCCAGAAATTTGATAATGAACCCAATCAACTGCAAAATAATTCCAAGTCCAAGAATCCAGTAGGAAGGGGCGAAAGCAAAATCAACCTGATTCGTAGAGGTGAAATAGAGATACGAGAATGACAATCCATTGTGAAAAAAAGCGAGAGAGAGCCATGTTTCGAATTTCCCGTGGGCTTCTTCTTTTGTCAAACTGTTGCGCAGCCAACGCTCTTTAAATCCTCCTTTCACAAATGTTCCGAACAAAACAGTATAATGAAACACCATGGAGAGCGCCCAATAAATTAAGCCGAATTTCAACGAGGGGTTTTGGAATAAGATGTAAACCAGGATGATGGAGAACAGGATGGATAGCCACTTGGTGCGTGTCATGTTCGGCAACACTATTCCTGCAGTACCAAACAATATTACAACCGCTCTCTTAATCAATGTAAGCAATTCTTGTAAATGTTTGGATAAAAAATAATTATAAGGTTTAATCATTGATGGATCGCCAAATTTTTCAATTAAAAATCGCTTTCAAAGCCAGGTGGTTAAAAAAGTGGTTTGCTTAGCAGAACTGGCTCATGGTTCTTGATTTCTTTTGGCACTCCAAAGATCATAGATTCGTAATTTTGATTTGAACGGCAAATATAGTAACGGCACCTCACTGAACATCAATGAATAGAGATTCCTGCTACGCTTTTTACGGATCGCTTCGTCAAGGCATGTACAACTATAAGCGCTATCAAAAACATCTGAACTATTTATTCACGGAAAATCTTTCTGGATTCAATCTTTATGCATTGGAACGATACCCCATTGCGGTGAAGACCAATTCATCCGCGGATACTATCAAAGTAGAGGTGATGCAAATAATTGATCCAATTATTGAAAATGAAATACACCAACTTGAAATGAAGGC
>JAYUHI010000361.1:0-9204 GCA_043767095.1 Bacteroidota bacterium | reverse complement strand
CATCAGTCACCTGTGCTCTGGAGACTGCTTTATTGGACATGAATAATGGCGGAAAGAAAATTATTTTCGACAACAGTTTTGCCCGGAGGGAAGCGGGCATTTCAACGAACGGATTAATCTGGATTGGCGGCCTTGACACAATGCTGCAACAGATTTCTATTAAAATCGATGACGGCTTTCGCACTTTGAAGATCAAGATTGGCAGCATGGACTTTGAAAAGGAGATAGACATTCTGCAATACATCCGCAGGAAATATTTTCGGGAGAATATTATCATTCGCCTCGATGCCAATGGCGCCTTTAAACCCAACGAAGCGCTTTACAAATTGAATGAACTATCGCGGTGGGGCATACATTCCATTGAGCAGCCCATCATGGCAGGCCAGCCCGAAATGATGGCAGAACTCTGTCAGAAATCGCCCATTCCCATTGCGCTGGATGAAGAGTTAATCAACGTCAAGGGCCATCAAAAAAGAGATGAATTGATCGGATCCATCAAGCCTGGTTTTCTTATTCTGAAGCCGTCAATACTTGGCGGATTTAAAGCTTGTGTAGAGTGGATTGAACTTGCTGAAAATCATGGCGTTGGATGGTGGATTACTTCGGCCCTGGAATCAGCATTGGGATTAAATGCCGTGGCTCAGTTTACTGCTCAATACCCGGTCAAAATTCCACAAGGCCTGGGCACCGGGCAAATCTACACCGACAATGTGGAGAGCCCTCTGGAGATCAAGAAGGGTGAATTGGTGCTAAACCCAAAACTATTTTGGGAAGGGGAGCGGACCGATGAAGAGGATGAGTTGTGACTTAGGATTTGAGATTATTGATTTGATGTGTTATCGTCAGTTTGCAGAGAACTCTCCCCTCGAATGAATTCAAATAATCAACTGGAAATTTATCCCCTTTCCGAAAGAGCTGTTACAGTTCAGTTTGAATTTGAGACCAGCCAAAAAAGCCTATCGAAAGTAATGGCATATCAAGAGGCATTAAGTGAAAAATTGTTTGAGGGGTTTTTGGAAATGGTGCCAACGTACACTGGGCTCACCATCTACTTCGACCCGTTGATGGTAATGCGTTCCAAACTTCCCGGTGGCAATCCATTTGAAAAAGTATCGGGGCATTTAAAATCCATCCAGCTTAAGGAAATTAATACTCAACGTGCAGAGCATTGGGTAAGCATTCCTGTTTGTTATGAAATTGAGTTTGGCCTCGACTTACCAGAACTGTCGATTCAATTGAATCTTTCAATTGAAGAAATAATCCACCTGCATCACGAAACAGAATATACGGTTTTTATGGTTGGCTTCACGCCCGGGTTTCCCTACATGGGCATTACACATCCAGGCCTTGAGTGTAAGCGCAAGCAAAATCCACGAATTCGAATTCCACCTGGTTCGGTAGCCATCGCTTTAAACCAAACTGGAATTTATCCATTGGAAACTCCGGGTGGCTGGCAGATTATTGGGCGCACACCCATGAAATTATTTTCCGTGGTCAACCATCCCCCCGCCTTGTTGAAACCAGGAGACCGTGTGAAGTTTGAACGGATTTCTAAGTCAGAGTTTAACAATATGATTGAGCGATGAGTTTGAAAATCCTCAAGGCTGGTATTCAAAAAACTATTCAAGACAATGGCCGGTGGGGGTTTCAATCGCAAGGAGTGCCTGTATCCGGAGCCATGGATGAAGACGCTTTTATAAATGCAAACGTATTGGTGGGCAACGATTGGCAGGAGGCCAGCATTGAATTGTTGTTGGGTGATTTGGAAATAAAATTTGATGCGGACACCTTGATTGCGATATGTGGCAAAGGCTCGAAGGCATTCATTGATGATTCGCAAGTTCCATTCGAAAAATCAGTATTGGTAAAAGGCAGTTCAGTACTGACTTTTAAAACACAAATGAATGGGATGTGGAGCTACCTTTCAGTTGGCGGTGGACTTGTGTTGAAGAAGGTTCTCAATAGCTGTAGCACATATCCCACAGCGAGTTTGGGCGGCACAACGGGGCGGCCTTTAGTGAAGGAGGAGATCGAAATCAATTTGAATAAATCGAACCTGACCACCAGGATTGTAGAATCATTGCCACTACTTGATGGCAAAGATTTCCGCGCAGCGAGTTGGGGCATTCCGAAAAATAAAACTAATGAGAGCGATGTGGCTTCCATTCGGGTTTTTGAAGGACATGAATGGGAGTGGCTTTCGGAAACTGAACAACAGGCTCTTTTAAAAAAGTCATTCAGCATCGCGCCCGACTCAAACCGGATGGGCTATCGCCTGATTGGGCAAAGGATGATTCGTTCTGATAATCGTGAACTGATTTCGACTGCCGTCACGAAAGGAACTATTCAACTTACAAATGAAGGAAGTCTGATTGTTTTGATGGCCGATAGTCAAACTGTTGGCGGCTATCCAAGAGTGGCACAGGTTGTGGCAGTTGATTTGCCAAAACTTGCACAGAAATTAGTAGGGGAGTCCGTTCAGTTTAAAATGATTTCGTTTCAAGAGGCCGAGCGGTTATTTTTAATCCGGGAGAAGGAGAGACAAGAGATTATGAAAAGCATCAGAGCAAAATTTTCTTTATGATTACCGTTGACCTCAATTGTGATTTGGGTGAAGGCTTCCACAACGATGAAGAGTTGATGGCATATATTAGTTCAGCCAACATCGCGTGTGGGTTTCATGCGGGAGATTTTTCAGCTATGAGTTCAACAGCAGCCATGGCGATAAAGCATGGAGTAGCGATAGGCGCACATCCCGCATTTCCCGACAAGGAAAATTTTGGCCGGACAATAATGAATTTTTCTGTTCAGGCCGTTTATGAATTGATGCTTTACCAGATGGGGGCCCTTCATGCCATCGTGACGGCACACGGCAAACGATTACATCACGTTAAGCCCCACGGTGCACTCTATAACATGGCGGCAGTGAATAAAGAATTGTCGGAGGCGATTGTTTCAGCCATTTTTGATTTTGATTCAAGTTTAATTTTGTATG
The DNA here is from genome assembly GCA_043767095.1 of Bacteroidota bacterium. Classification (GTDB taxonomy): domain Bacteria; phylum Bacteroidota; class Bacteroidia; order Cytophagales; family Cyclobacteriaceae; genus ELB16-189. The sequence continues at coordinate 6,209 of JAYUHI010000361.1, read as the reverse complement.
GACTAGCCAACAGCGAGATGATTAAAGCCGCTAAAGCAAAAGGCATTTTATTTCAAGAAGAAGTATTTGCCGACCGGACTTATCAGCCGGACGGAACTTTAACTCCCCGTTCTCAACCGGAAGCTTTGATTGAAAATACTGACACGGCTATAGCCCAGGTATTGCAAATGGTTAAAAAAAAATTGGTCACGGCCACCGATGGCTCTTTGGTTCGCATCCAACCTGATACTATCTGTATTCATGGCGATGGCGCACATGCGGTTGAATTTGCAAAAGCGATTCATAATAAACTTAAAGAGGAAGGCATTCAAATTTCATCTTCCCGATGACGGCCAAGTCAAGGTCTGGAGCGTTGATGGGTGCAGCTTTTTTGATGGCAACTTCCGCCATTGGCCCAGGGTTTCTCACCGCAACCACAGTTTTCACCCACACTCTTTTAGCGAGTTGTGGTTTTGCGATTCTCATTTCAGTTATCCTTGACATTGGCGCCCAACTCAATGTGTGGCGAATCCTGGCGGTGAAAGAAAAGCGCGCTCAGGATGTGGCCAATGAAGTACTTCCGGGGCTTGGCTATTTCCTTGCCTTTCTGATAATGATTGGCGGCATTGCTTTTAACGTAGGCAACATTGCCGGCACAGGGTTAGGGTTTAATGTTTTGTTCGGGATTGATGTTATGACAGGTGCCATCATCAGTTCGGGCATGGCAATAATAATTTTTCTGGTGAAAGAATTTGGAACCATGGTTGATTGGTTCGCAAAAATATTGGGGTTCGTTATGATTGCCCTCGCGCTTTATGTTGCCGTTGTTGCAAGCCCGCCAATGGGTGAAGTTGTTCACCGCACATTCATCCCTGAAAAAATTGATTGGACAATTATCATTACCCTAGTGGGAGGCACAGTAGGTGGCTATATCACTTTTGCCGGAGGCCATCGGTTGCTGGACTCGGGAATTAAAGGGCGGGAGAATTTGCCTGAAGTTAGCCGCAGTGCAGTCACCGCCATTGGCCTTGCTGCGGCCATGCGGTTCCTGCTTTTCCTTGCTGTGTTAGGTGTGGTGACGACCGGATTTGTTCCGGACCCATCCAACCCTGCGGCTTCCGTTTTCAAACAAGCTGCAGGGGAGGTGGGTTACAAAATTTTTGGCGTGGTGATGTGGGCAGCGGCCATCACCTCCGTTGTTGGCTCGGCTTATACATCCGTTTCCTTCATCAAAACATTTCATGTATCCATAAGCAAAAATGAGAAGTGGATAATCATTGCGTTTATTATTTTATCGTTGATGATATTCGTTACCGTTGGAAACCCCGTAAAATTATTGGTGACTGTCGGGGCTATTAACGGGTTTATTCTTCCGATTGCCCTTTCCATTATGCTGTGGTCGGCATATCATTACAAAAATGGAACATCGTACAGGCACCCTATTGTACTGACTATTTTTGGAATAGTGGTAGTGTTGGCTACAGCAGCGATGAGTGTGTTTACGATTTTAAAATTGTAACTTCCAAATAAAAATATGAACCGTCTATTCTCAACTGAGCCCATGTACCAAAGTCAAGGCCTTGCCATCGTGAGGATAACTATGGGTGCGCTTATTATCTATCATGGCCAGGAGATTTTTCATCCTGAGATAATGAATGGATATCTGGAATGGGATACATTCAAAATTCCTTTCGGTAAGGTCCTGGTTTATGCGGGGAAATCCTGTGAACTGCTTGCCGGTTTGTCCATTTTCTTCGGCTTATGCACGCGGATAGGTGCACTGCTTACCATCGGTACGCTTTCATTCATAACTTTCTTTGTAGGGCATGGAAAATTTTGGTACGAGGATCAGCACCCATTCCTGTTTGTTTTGCTTGGCTTGGTTTTCTTTTTCAATGGGCCTGGAGCGTGGAGTGTGGATGGATTAATCTTTAAAGGAGAAAATAAATCTTCATTTCCCTAGGAAGTCCGAAGATTTCAATTCAGAATTAATTCTACTTTGTCATATTATGAAAATCTGTAGTTTTTTATCAAACCGGGGCTGACTAAAAAGGTGGAAGCAGGTGTCAGCCAGAGCCTGTCGAAGGCTAAATCAAAACCCAGAGAGAGGTTTCGACAAGCTCAACCTGACAAGCAAAGTACTTTTTAGTCAGCCCGGGTTAGAGATCGTACTATTACAAATCCAAAAGTAAAATGAAGATCCAATACTGCTCGGACTTGCATTTGGAATTTCCGGAGAATAAAAAATACCTTTCGAACAATCCCATCAAGCCTGTTGGCGAAGTGCTATTATTGGCTGGCGATGTGGTTCCATTCGCAGTGATGGATCATCATGAATCGTTCTTTGATTTTGTGTCCGATCATTTCCAAACAGTTTATTGGCTACCCGGCAATCACGAATACTATCATTCTGATCTCGCAGACCGGTGTGGATTATTGAATGAGAAAATTAGAAGCAATGTGTGGCTCGTGAATAATGTGGTAGTGAACCAACGTGGATTTCGGTTTATTTTCTCATCGTTATGGACGATGATCAGCCTGGCAAACCGGTTTAGCATACAGCAATCGATGTCCGATTTTCGCGTGATCAGATTTAATGGCAGACCCTTTACACCTAATGATTATAATGAACAGCATGAATCGTGTCTTGATTTCCTAAAAACAGAGCTGAGTCAAAAAATTGAAAACACCATTGTTGTTTCGCACCACGTTCCAACTTTTTTAAATTACCCGCCACAGTTCAAGGGCGACATTCTTAATGAAGCTTTTGCCGTTGAATTATTCGATTGGATTGAACCTTCGGGGGTGAATTATTGGATTTACGGTCATCATCACCAACCCATTCCGGAGTTTTTGATTGGGAACACGAAACTGCTGACCAATCAATTGGGGTACGTTCGGAATAAGGAGCACCTGGGTTTTAAAGCTGATGCAGTTATTGAACTGTAATCAATCCTGAACCAGAACTTGATTAAAAACCTTACTTCAGGCAAGAACAAAATCTCTCCCGGTCAAACAATGCTTGTTGTATTATCGGCTGGCGCTATCTATTTTTCACTCATAATCTGAGTTGAGTTTCCATAAACATTAACCTTCGTGCTATGAAATCAGAAAAAAAAATTAACCGGAGAGAATTCATCGGTGCGGCAACAGCAACGTCTTTGGCTTTTACTATTGTGCCTCGCCACGTGTTGGGTGGTGCTGGAATGGTGGCGCCCAGCGATAAACTGGTGTTGGGGTATATCGGCTGTGGCACACAAGGCATGCGCGAAATGACTGAACTCATCGCTCATCCAAAAATTCAAATCGTGGCCGTGTGCGATCCAAATAAAAAAAGTACGGATTATATTGATTGGTCGGCCAACGGAATCAGGAACGGAATCCGGAAAGCGCTTGATAATCCCACCTGGGGCGAAGAGTACAAGGGCATCCCTGGTGGACGCGATATCGGGCAGGAGTTTGTTGAGAAATATTATGCGAAAGACAAGAGCAGTAAATTCAAGGGCTGTGCTTCCTACATTGATTTCAGGGAACTCCTCGATAAAGAAAAAGACATTGATGCGCTCAAGATTATGACGCCTGATCATTTGCATGCTACGATTTCTATTGCTGCCATGAAAAAAGGAAAGCATGTTGTGATCCATAAGCCCATCGCGAATAGAATGGAAGAATTAAAGCTAACTATTGACACTGCCCGCAAGACAGGAGTGAGCACACATCTGCTGGCGTGGAGCAAGAGACCGGGAAATGATTTGGTAAAGAAATGGATTCAGGATGGCGCCATCGGAACATTAAAAGAAATTCATAATTGGTCGTACCGGCCCGTGTGGCCGCAGTGGACAACCAACCCTCTCGATACGCCTCCCGTTCCAAAAGATTTCAATTGGGATCTTTGGCTTGGCCCCGTGCCTGACCGTCCGTATCATCCCAACTATACACATTGCGTTTTTCGTGGCTGGTATGATTTCGGGGGTGGCAGTATTGCCGACATGGGTCATTACAGTTTGTGGCCCATGTTCCTCACGCTCGGCATCAATACACCACCCGTTAGTGCAGAAGCATACGCTAACAGTACAAGAACTATTGTTGAACAGGTCAGCCAAAATGTGGTGAATGATGTGGCCTTTCCATATTCGTGCATAGTGCGATTCAAATTTCCCAGACAAGAAACGCTTCCGGCTTTTGATCTTTTCTGGTACGATGGCGGCATGAAACCACCCAACCCGGAAGAAATGGAAGCAGATGGAAAAGTTTTGCCGACAGAAGGGATGATGTTTGTTGGCGATAAAGGGAAAATTTTAGGAGGCTTTAGAAATGAAGACCCTGTTCTGCTTCCCGAAAGTGCTATGAAGAAATACCTGGATGGTAAAGAGTATCAGAAAGAAGAGAGGTCGGGAGGAAGCAGCAACGATGCCTGGATTGAAGCCTTTCAAAATAAAACACAATCGCCAGGCAGTTTCCTTTTAGCTGGCTCCGTTTCTGAAACTATTAATCTGGGCGCTGTTGCCCTTCGTGCACGGAAAAAAATAGTGTATGATTCTGCAAAAATGGAAATCACTAATTTACCGGATGCCAATAAATTTCTTCGGAGAGAATACCGAAAGGGTTGGGAACTTACATAGTCGTCAGGCGTCTTCAAGATGTCAGACGACTTTGAAACATTATTCACCTTTAAACTTTTAAAAATGAAATCAATTTGTTTGCTCGCGAGCCTTCTGTTATCCTTCAGCCTTTTTGCTCAGGAAGAAAAAGTCCCCGATGGTTTTGTAAGTCTATTCAATGGCAAAGACATGACCAACTGGAAATTGCCTGCTGGAGATAATGGCCATTGGAAGATTGTCAATAACGTGATCGATTATGATGCCGAAAGTGAGGCTAAAGAGGATAAGAACCTGTGGACCGATAAATCCTACAAAGACTTCATCCTTATTGTTGATTGGAGAATTAAAGAAACGCCCTGGAGCAATCCGAATGTACCTTTAATATTGCCAAGCGGCCTTCATAAACTAAATGAGAAGGGCGAACAAATAACTATGACCGTCCCCGATTCTGATTCCGGAATCCTGCTGAGAGGAGTTGGAAAATGCCAGGCTAATATTTGGGGCTGGCCGATTGGCTCTGGAGAAGTGTATGGCTACCGGATGGATGATAAAATGCCACCGGATGTCAGGAGAGGAGTAACACCCAAAGTGAATGCCGATAAAAACATTGGCGAGTGGAACACTTTTAAGATTACCATGAAGGGAGACCGGATGACTGTCGAATTAAACGGTATTGTTGTTATTGAAAATGCTCTGTTGCCAGAGATTCCTGCCAGTGGTGCTATTGGCCTTCAGCATCATGGTTCCAAAAAAGATGGCCAGTGGGTTAGTCCGCCAAGCCTGGTTCAATTCAGGAAGATTTTTATAAAGGAGATTTAGACGAACTGCTAAAGTGCAGTTCACCTCGTGTAAAACTTCGTCTTGAGTCCTCGAATGTTTATGTTACCTTTGAATCTTAATTTAACGATTAAACGAAAGATCTAAATCAATCCGTTAACAAGTATTCTAAATGCCAATGCTGAAATATACATTTGATAATAGCCAGGGTTCCTTTTTCAAGACACTCAAGGGAAAAGTGGATCAATACTTTGCTGATAAAGACCTTGATCCGGCCGGCAATAGAAAACTTTATTTCAAGGGAACATTGCAAGTAGTCACAGCCGCTGCATTATATAGTGTGCTCGTATTTCTCACCCCTCATCCTGTTGTTTCAATGGTGTTGTGCGGTCTGTTGGGCATGAACCTGGCGGTGATAGGTTTTAATGTAATGCACGAGGGCGGCCATCAGAGTTTTTCACGGCATGCCTGGGTCAATAAGATTTCTTCCTACGCCCTGAATGTATTGGGAGGGAATATTTATTACTGGAAAATTAAGCATAACATCAACCATCACACTTTTACTAATATTGAGGGGATGGATTCTGATATTGATGTGAAGCCTTTTATGCGCTTGCATGAAGCGCAGCCCAGACGGGCCTTCCATCGGTTTCAGCATATCTACTGGTTTTTTTTGTATGGCATTTCATACCTGGTATGGATTTTCTATGATGATTTTCAAAAATATTTTACTGGAAAAGTTTCGGTTAACGATCCCAGGAAAAAACTAACACCCAAAGAGCATTTCATTTTTTGGTTCACCAAGATTATGTATATAAGTGTCTATATGATAATTCCAATCATCATGGTGGG
>JAYUHI010000360.1:0-3880 GCA_043767095.1 Bacteroidota bacterium | reverse complement strand
GCTCCGTTTTATCCTGAACTTCCATGGAGTTTAGGTTGAGAGTAAATTGAGTAGCTAACTCATCTTTCGAAAGCATGTGGTTGGCTTCGCGGCATTGCTCGAAAGCAAAGAGGCTTTGCATCACTTTGATCCGCAGGGTTCGTCTATTGAGCATAAAAACAAAGAACGGTTAATCACTTAAGAGGCTGCAAGGTACAAATGGAAAGGCATAAACCGCAACGCACCTTTTGTTGGGTGTACAACATCTTTGTAGTCCCCACACACCCCTGCCCCTAAAGGGGTCAACGCGCGATGGGGTTCTCCCTTCAGGGAGTTAGAGGGTGAGCGAGGGCTTAGCGAATAATTGCAAAACTGTCGTACCCCCGTTCCCAATCGTCTATCTCCCGTTATACGAAAGATTAGTAGTTTTGAAATCCGGTTATGAAAGAACTTCGTTATCTCAATAAATACCTGCTGAAATACAAAAAGCACATGCTGTTGGGTTTGCTTTTTGTGCTCGTCTCAAACTCCTTTCAAATTATTCCGGCCCAGATGGTGCGGCACGCTATTGACATGGTTACGGAGAACATCAGCATTTACCGCTCTTTCGATGGAACACCAAACCAGGCTGAGTTTTTTGGCCAGTTCGCGCGTGGCATTCTCATTTTCGCTGCACTCATTATTACTATGGCCTTGCTGCGCGGCATCTTTCTCTACTTCGTGAGGCAAACGCTCATTGTGATGAGCCGCTTGGTAGAATTCGACCTGAAGAATGAAATTTTTCTGCACTATCAATCTTTACCATTAAGTTTTTACCGGAGAAACAATACAGGCGATCTGCTCAATCGCATCTCAGAAGATGTGGGCCGTGTGCGCATGTACCTGGGGCCGAGTATCATGTATGGCCTTCAGTTGTTCACACTTTTTTTGATGATCGTTCCCATCATGTACAGCGTGAGCCCGATGCTTACTATCTATTCGCTGATCCCCCTTCCGTTTTTGTCGTTCAGCATTTATTACGTGCACAACATCATTGAACACCGCTCCACCGAAATACAAAAAAGCCAGTCGCGGTTAAGCACATTTGTGCAGGAAGCCTTTTCAGGAATCCGGGTATTGAAATCTTTCACCCGCGAACCCGAGTCCATCGAACGTTTCGCGCAGGAAAGCAATGAGTATAAAAAGCAATCGCTCAAACTCACCCGTGTACAGGCTTTATTTTTCCCGTTGGTGCTCGCCCTCATCGGCATCGCCAACATCCTCACGGTTTATGCCGGAAGTGTGGAGGTGATTAACGGTTCGCTAACGTTTGGAAACGTGGCTGAGTTTGTGATCTATGTAAACTTATTAACCTGGCCGGTAACACTTCTGGGCTGGACGAGCAGCATGGTGCAACGGGCAGAGGCCTCGCAGAAAAGGATCAACGAATTTCTGAAAGAGAAAACGAACATTATCAATGGAAAAATCAATAAACCCATTGAAGGGAAAATTGAATTCAACAATGTGTCGTTTACTTATCCCGACACGGGCATAAAAGCGTTAAAGAATGTTTCTTTTTCGATTGACGCGGGTGAGTCATTGGCGATAATCGGAAAAACCGGTTCGGGCAAAAGCACTATGGCATGCATGATAGCCAGGCTTTACGATGTTACCCAGGGAGAAATCAGGATTGATGGAATCCCCATCCGCGATTACGATCTCACCTCCTTGCGGGTTCAGTTGGGTTACGTGCCTCAGGATGTTTTTCTTTTCAGCGACACCATTCACAACAACATTGCCTTTGGTTTGACTGGCCCGGACGAGGAAAAAATAATTAAGGCTGCCAAAGATGCCGATGTGTATGATAACATCATGGCGTTTCCCAATCAGTTTCAAACCCGGATTGGCGAACGGGGCATAACACTTTCAGGTGGGCAGAAACAACGGGTGTCTATTGCCCGGGCGATTGTAAGAGAGCCAAAAATTCTGATGCTTGATGATGTGCTGTCGGCTGTGGATACCAAAACGGAGAATACTATTTTAAATAGTTTGAAAAAAATAATGGAAGGGCGGACTACCATTATTATTTCGCATCGGGTTTCATCGGCCAAACTCGCCAATAAAATAATTGTGCTGGCCGATGGACAAATCATTGAAGAGGGAACCCATGAAAGTTTAATTGCCCTGAAGGGCATGTACAACGAACTCTACGAAAAGCAAACACAGGCCGAATCAGTTGAGTTAGATGAAGCCGACAGCGCGATATGAGGCGGCTTGTTCTGATTTTATTTTGCCTCGCAATTTTATTTTCTGGTCTGGCCCAGGATTTAATCTACGCGAGAAAAATTGTTGACACACTCGCTTCAAAATACTTTTGGGGCCGAGGTTATACTAACAACGGCATGCAAAAGGCGGCCGTGTTTCTGGCCGCTGAATTTAAATCATACGGCCTTCTTCCTTTCAAAGGACAAGGGTTTCTCCAGGAGTTTTCTTACCCAGTAAACACTTTTCCGGGAAAGATGGAGTTAGCGGTGAACGGCCAACCCTTGCGGCCCGGATACGAATTCATTGTAAGTCCGGAAAGTAAAGGAGTGAAGGGCAAAGGCATTTTAGTGCAGCAAGACTGTGCGCACTTTAAGGATGCGGTCAACCACATTGAAGTCATCCTGCGTGATAAACTCACCTGGTCAGTTGCCCCGGAGGCGGGGGATTATACCCGGATCGAAATCGACAAACATAACTTTTCCTATATTCCACATATCGTCCGCGTGAATATAGAAAACCGGTTGGAGCCGCACTTCAGGGCAAACAATATTTGCGGCTTCGCTAAAGGCAACACACAGCCCGATTCTTTACTGGTGATTACCGCTCATTACGATCACCTCGGTGGCATGGGCAGTCAAACATTTTTCCCAGGGGCCAACGATAATGCCAGTGGCATCGCGCTCTTGCTTTCACTGGCGAAGCATTATGCGGCCAACCCTCTATCCTATTCGGTTGCTTTCATTTGCTTCGCTGGTGAAGAGGCTGGATTACTCGGCTCAAAATATTTTTCTGAAAATCCGCTTTTCCCGTTGAACAAAATCCGCTTTCTGATTAACATAGATTTGGCTGGCACAGGCGAGGAGGGCATCACTGTTGTGAATGGTTCAATCTTCCAAAAGGAATTTGCGCTGCTCACCGAAATCAACAATACCCAAAACTACTTCGTGAAAATTAAATCGCGAGGCAAAGCAGCCAACAGCGACCATTATTGGTTCACGGAAAAGGGCGTGCCTTCATTTTTTATTTATACGCTGGGCGGCATTAAAGCCTATCACGATGTGTATGACCGGGCCGATACTTTACCGTTGACGGAGTTTGAAGATTTGTTCCGGTTGGTATTGGAGTTTAACAGCAGAGTTATGAACGGTGGTTAAATCGTTTATTGATTTCAACTCAAAACACATACCTCAGTCCTGCTCCGTCCTGCATGCGATTATACCCTTTGTCGAATGTAACATCCATCACCCATTCCATTTCCATAAAGGCAGAAACCGGTAAGAAAAAATTAGAATATTCGAAACCCACATTGACAACGGGCCCTTGCGGAAAGCGTTTTTCCTTCACCTGGTGAATAGTGGTTTCGAGTCAGTTGGTCGGGCTTGGCATTCCCACTTAACGGGGCCTTATGAAGTGAACGATGGCCTGCGAGCGGCTACAACAGTATTAGCCAGGTTGCTCACTCATAAAAATCCGTTGCTTTAGTCCGCGCCACTTCTTCAAAGAACACCGCCACTTTTTCCGTCACCGCTTTAAAAAACTTTTCACCTTTTTCTTTTGAGGCTTTTCGGGGATCACCAACGCCAGTGTCTTTTGTAACCTGCGTCCATTTGCGCTCGCTCCAGCCCCACCCTTCGCGCATGGCGCTGAAGCGGAATTT
>JAYUHI010000359.1:0-3890 GCA_043767095.1 Bacteroidota bacterium | reverse complement strand
GTAGTTGGTGAGAGGTAGTTGGTGAGAGGTAGTTGGTGAGAGGTAGTTGGTGAGAGGTAGTTGGTGAGAGGTAGTTGGTGAGAGGTAGTTGGTACCCTTTACCACTTACCAACTACCTCTTACCTCTTACCAGTCTTCTTCGTTTCCATTTTTTTCAACGCCATCTGCACGGCATCATAAGCATTCACAATTCCACCCGTTTTGGAAAGTTGATCAAACTCAACTAAGGTTTGAGTACCTGGACGCAGAACCCGAAGTCCATCAAACTTCCTTACAGATTCCAGAATAATGTTTTTTATTTCTAACGCTGAAAATTCAGGAAAGTAAGACATGAGCATGGCTGCCACGCCCGCCACAGCCGGACAAGCCATGCTGGTGCCGTCATGATTTCTATAGCCCTGGCCCGGCACCGTTGAATAGATGGCAACGCCAGGGGAAAAAACATCAACTGTTTTCTTTCCATAATTGGAAAATGAGCCAATGAAATCTTTGCCACTGCCCCACGATGAGGCGCCAACATTAATCCAGTTTTTAGCCTCTTTTCCATTTGTGTAAACCGGTGTCGGGTAGTGGGTTATCTTGTCATTATCAATAGATTCATTTCCTGCGGCATGCACAATCAGCACTCCTTTTTTGAAGGCATACTGAACAGCTTTATCCACAGCATCCTTTTGTGGCGACTCCGTTTTGCCACAGCTCAGGTTAATGATCCTGGCTCCGTTATCAACTGCATAGTAAATAGCGTTGGCAATGTCTTTGTCGCGTTCATCGCCATTAGGCACAGCCCGGATGGCCATGATCTTTACATTATTGGCGATGCCTTTTATTCCAATGTTATTATTCCGGTCGGCAGCAATTATTCCCGCCACATGCGTGCCGTGATCTCCAACCGGTCCTGGCAATGGTTTCACTTCGTTGTTCCCGTAAAATCGTTCGGAAGTGTTGAGGTAATTATCGCCTACTAATGTTCGCGGATCAAAATCCGGGTTGCTGGATAATTCGTAACCTGATTTATATAAATCGTATGCATCCTTCAGTTCAGCCAGTCTTTCTTCGGTGCTCACTTCGCCTAAACTGGCGAAGAAATTCCTCATGAAACTTTTAGCGAAAAGAATAACAGGGTCGTTGCTTTGGATGGAAGCTACCTGACTGGCCGAAACCTCTTCCGACTTCAAAAATTTCTTAAGCGTATCCAAACTAAAAATGGCGTTGGAGTAGATACGGCTCACCAAAGCATATTGATCAGCGTTTTCCGCTTTTTTTGCTTCCCACTTTTTTTTGAAATCCAGGTAACGGCTAAATTCATCTGGCCTCACCCCCTTCCCCTCTCCAAAGGAGAGGGGTGAGTTTTCAAACTTCTTTTTCAGGCGGGCATACTCGCGTGTAACCTCATAGGTGTCTTCATTCACATTGCCGGTTTTTCCGCCAATGAAGTTCCATCCATGCACATCATCAACATATCCATTCTTATCATCATCCACACCGTTTCCGGGAATTTCATCTTCATTTACCCAGATCACATTTTTTAAATCTTCGTGGTCGATATCCACACCAGTATCCACCACCGCCACAATAACGGTTTTTGATGACTTGTCTTTTAATAACAATTGATAGGCGCGTTCCGAACTCAGGCCTTGAACATGATCGGTGGCCGGATCTTTTACAAACCAATCGGGTGGGGGCAATTTGGCCTCTGGCTGTGATAACGATCGGTTAGTGAGGCAACCGAAAAGCAGAAATAACATCCAGAACCTACAACTCATATGTATAAAATTTCAGGGGCCGAAGTTAAAAGTATTTGGAAGCAAAATAGAAAATGCACTTTTTAATGGGGGCGCCTCGTTTTTCCCGTCCCTTCTTCTTCAAATATTACCTCTGTTATTATCGATTTTGAATTCCCGCTTTAAAAAGGGAGAAGCAACCCACTTTTGTATAGTTAAACTAAACAGCTATGATCTACATAATGATTCTCGTGGCTTCATTTTTTGGACTGTTCCTTTCGGCAGCGGCTCATTACAATAATCATTTGCACTCCACCCCGGTTAAAGCTTAAGCGCCCGGTCTCCAAAATTTTGATTGTTTAATCAACATCCAAGGAGTCAGCAATTCCATTGATTTAATGGTGGGGATTGTGACTTAGGATTTTAAATCTCCTTCATTTATTTCCAGCGTTGGCGGAAACCTCCAAAGGTTACATTTCCTTTTCACTCAGAAATCCTTGGTAATCCTTAAACCTTGGAGGTTTGATGTGTAGCAGCATTTGTTAATCCCCCACCTCACAATCCGCTCAAAAAAATCCTTTAAAAATTGTACCTTTGGTAGGTTGCGGGAAGCATGAAAGGGTTTGTGGCGGGAGAAGCCTGAGTCTTCGTTAAAAATCTGAAAACTTGGGTTTACCTCTACAAGTTTTTGTGGACACTCAAAACACGGACGGAACCATTTTTGCTACCTGCTTTATCAAAAATAACCTGAAACGTTATGACCCACATTATTAAAAAGACAGCCCTTCATGTAATGCTCATTTTCGCAGCAACTGCTGCGATAGCCCAAACAGGCATCCCCCGCATTGTAATTAACTCCATGGGGCATTCGGCCAAAATCAATAACCTGTTGTTTACGCCCGATGGCTCCCAAATCATCTCGGTTTCGGAAGACAAAACCGTGCGAGTTTGGAACACGGCCACGGGTGAGATGAAGAACAAGTTTGAATCACAGATTGGTGATGGCTGGGAAGGGATTTTATACGCCTCCGATCTTTCGTCCGATGGAAAACTTCTCGCCATTTCCGGTTATCCGGTGGCAACCGAAAAAGAAAACTATGTGGTGATTATTGACCTGGCCAAAGGCATCCAGGTGGCCACAGCCGTGGGGGGAAGCCCTGATGTAATTAACGCGCTTGGATTTATTAACGAGGGAAAATATCTGGTTGGCGGTGGCGATGATAAAATGATCAAGATATGGAGTGTGAGCAATACCTCAACCTTATCGGTGGCCGCAACAATTTCAGTTGGCGCACCGGTTAAATTCTTTGCGATAAACCCGGTAACGAAAGATGTGGCCGTTGCAGCCGAGGGCAAAACCGAAATATTAATTTATAACCTGAGTGGCATTGAGAAAGGTTCGGTGAAATCAACGCCCAGGGTTTTGAAACGACACCGGGGCGAGATCAATAAAATTGCTTACTCAGCCGATGGCACCTACATGGCCTCCTCTTCGTTTGACGCTAATGAATTTTTTGTTTGGAAAGCCGATGGATCTTTTGTGAAAGATATTCCGGTAACCACCGATATCAACGCTATTGCCTTTTCTGCCGATGCAAAAATATTGGTTGGATTGGATATAAAAGGCAAAGGCGCCAGCTACTCCATGCCGTTGGGAAACAAGTTTGCCGATTTCAGCGGGCACGACAACACCGTTTTCAGTGCGGCCATTTCTCCATTATCCGAGTCCGGTAATTTTATAGTGGCATCTGCCGGAGGAACCAACAACGAAATTTATTTGTGGAACCCCATCAATGGACGGACGGTGAAAAAAATAAAAGGAAAGGGATCGGTGGTTGGCGATCTATCCTTCGGCAATGGAATGGAGCTTTACATTTCGCGCGTGCTGGACGCCAAACCCGATTTCAAAACCAGTTTCGATTTCCTGAATTTCAACATCAACCGAAACCCGGCCAAATTACAGCCTGGCAAAAACCTGAGTGGAAGCATTTCTCAGACCAGTCCTTTCGATTTGGATTTGGGCAAAGGTAAGTTGATTCAAAACGATCCTTCAGAAGATGGCCGCATCCTCCAGGGAAATCGCTTTTAAGTTTTCAAGATTAAACTTCTATAATCGTCATCCAAAGCAGCCTTTAACCTTTTGGAAGGTTTGGACATTTTTGTGGACTT
>JAYUHI010000358.1:0-9221 GCA_043767095.1 Bacteroidota bacterium | reverse complement strand
AAATCAGGCTAAAAATGAAGCTTTTATAGGGCAAGGAGACATTGTTTACGGGGGTGATTCGCAGGTTGAGAAGCGTGAAAAACGAATCGTCAAGATTTTGCCATCGGTCATCAAAATATAGTGTGCTCTCATGAATTGATTTCTCAAATTCGAGTAAGTAAAATCCAGACTTATGAAAACAAACCGGTTTGTAACAGTGCTGTCTATCGTGAACGGTATTGTGCTCCTCTTCATGGCGGCCAGTCCGCAGCGCGATAGTTTTGAAAAAATTACGGTGAAGGAATTTGAATTGGTTGATAGTGGAGGGAAGCAACGGGCTTCAATCAAGGTGGAGACCGATGGGGAAGTGGTTTTCCGGTTGAAGGATAACCAGGGCACCATCCGGTTAAAAATGGGGGCGGGAGAAAATGGATCGGGGTTAGTTTTGTTGGATGGAGACACCAACCCTGGTGTGCATATGCTGGCCAAGAAAACCGGATCGTCTATTACCGTATTAAGTGCCGATGGTAAGAAAAAAGAATTTTGAATTCTGCGGGTTAGCCGCAAATCTTCAAGCAACTCCAGGCCGGGTTGGGAATACGGCTTCTCGATTTCTCGGCACAAGGCTGTGATTTGACTTGCATCTGGGTGTAGTTTTAAAATCAGAGGCGTCTGACGGCTCTAAGCTGTCTTGACGCCTGTGCGGTGTTGTTTTTAAGGGAGGTAAAAAACTTGAGTTGAAGCATGATGCCCAATCTTCATTGACTCAAGTGTTAGGTGACAACACCGACCAGGCAGGAACTTGTCTTTCCTTTTTAATAAACAACTTGAAATTTTAATCATCAGGATTGTCTTCACTGTTTAAATTAACTAGCTGAACTAAGAGGTTCTTTGATTTTCTAATGACCTCCTGGACTTGCGGTTTACTAAATGACGTGTGACTATTGTAATCAGCATCGTTGCGTGAGCCTCTCAATTGGCTTAAAGTATTTCCCAAAGAGTACTCCTGATTATTTGCTGATTCCTTCAATGTGCCAATAATTTTTTGATGAATCCCATCGGCAAATGAATCTCTCAAATTGTACTTGGCCAAACAGTAGATTTTGACTTTCCCAAAAACTCCGTAATAAGCTCTGCTAACAGATGTTCTCAATGAAGCCTGATCATTTTTAGTGTCGCATAAATTTTCAGCGATTGAAATAAAGCCGCTCCAATCAAAGGGCATCTAAGATGGTTTATCAACAATAGTTATTAAGCTCTTGACTTCTCGACTTTGTTTAAACATCCAACTCAATAAGAAATCTTGAAAGTTTTGTTCGAATTTGCACAAATCTTCTACAGATGCCTCAATATTTAAGAACAAATTCGTCCATTCACTAATCTCTGGATCCATTTTAAGCTCTACGACAAATTTAGAACTTGGAAATCGAACGATCATTTCAGTGTAGGCCTCATTGAGAAATGTAACAAAAAATGTTTTTTTGAGGAGAAAGGACGTAACGCCCTCGTCAAAGATATATCGGTCCTTCAAATCGTTAATAGAATCGTATTGACTTAGTGAAACATCTGATCCGCCAACCTTTTCGGCTGTGATATTAGATGAGCCTAATTTGTTCTGGTTAAGTAGCCCACTAATGATACTGATCGAGAAACGATTTTGATTGTGCTCATTAATCGGGATTGGGTTGACAAAACCTTTCTGAGCTAATGAATACAACCAAATTTTATTTTCATGATGCTCTGGATATGTTAGGGGATTTGTAAGGATATTGAATGAACCCGGAAAATTAAAGTTGGCGGCTGATATCCCAATATTTTTCCTGACAGAGTCTAATAGATTTCTGCCAAAAATAGACGAACTACCCAACAAACTGCTTGACACAGCATTTAGAAACTCGACCTTAAAAATGCTGGAGTCTTGAAGTGCAAATGATGATGATCTTGTTTTACGAGTCCTTTGCATATAATTAAGCTTTCTTTCTATTCAAATTGCTTTTTTAGGCTCGGGCTTACGGTCGCCTCAAAAATATCAATAATTATTTCGTGGCTTTTGTGTAACCAGTTTTCCACAGTGTTTATTTCAATTCCATTGAATTTATTCATAACAACTTCTATTTGAAGCACAAGATTCATGACATTAGAATCCGGTGAGGGCACACTTGTGAATTTTTGAGCAAGCACATCAACCGAATTAAGATTATACTCAAGGTGGGTATTGATGAATCTCATTGGATACTTCAATCCAGATGGGGTAGGAGTCGGCAACTCAAAATTTCCCTTGAATTCAATTTTATCTTTTGGCATTTCAATAGTATTTATATACCGCAAATTTGCCCGCCTTATGCCTTTAGGGGCCGCTGATATGCAGAATGAATCAAAGGTCTTTAAGATTTTGGGAAAGAATTTTTCCCAAGTAGGATATGGTTTCAAGGCGTTTACGGTAAGCAAATCCCTTCCAACTTGTACCAATTGGGTATTCGATTCGTCCCAAAATTGTATGAGCTCAACGAAGTCCATCTGAACCCTTTCACTAGGCCTCTCCTCGGTAGGGACGGCCAACATAATTTGATCCTGCCTCTGTTTTATCACGGGAAAATCAGTCTTAACTCTTGAATAAACCTCTCCGGTAATGGTCGCATTCCACTGTCTCTCAGGAATAAAACTAAACTCTGCAACAACTTCAGTGAGCGGAGAATTTTTATATTTTTTGGTCATCCGGCAGTTATAACTATAAAGAAAACTCTGGCTAACTGAGAGATCATCTGCTCTAGTTGCCCCTAAACTTATTAAAACGAGTCATGTAAACCAAGCGTAAGGGATGGAAGCGGCACCCCGCAGCCTGGGAGGCGTTGCGCGTGGGGCACGGAGTATAGCGGACAGCCCGACCCCGAGGGGACACGCCATAAAAATCGTTTTTCAAATTACGGGATTGCTTCGCTCCTACTCACACCCCGCGCTTCGGCTCCCCGGTTGTCGCGGGGCAGGCTCCATGACGGTTTACTCCGACCGTAAACTATTCACCGGATTTGCCAACGCTGCCTTGATGGATTGATAACTTACCGTGAACAGCGTAATGAGGAGTGCGCCTGCACCGGCTGCGGCAAAGATCCACCACGCCATGGTGCTTCGGTATTCATATTTCAGCAGCCAGGTGCTCATGAAATAATACGCCATGGGCATGGCCAGCAGCAGCGAGATGCTCACCAGCACAATGAAGTCTTTCGAGAGCATGCCCCAGAGGTTGACCACGCTGGCGCCCATCACTTTGCGCACGCCCATTTCTTTGGTGCGCTGCTCGGCCACAAAACTGGCCAGCCCGAAAATGCCGAGGCAACTGATGAAGATGGCGAGCACAGCAAAAGAAGTGGCGAGCTTCCCGATGCGCTCTTCATCGCTGAACTTGCGGGCATAGACTTCGTCTACAAATTCATATTCGAAGGGCGTGGCCGGGCTGTGTTTGGTGAAAACGGTTTTGATTTTCTCCAGCGCCTCGTGCGAGCCCATCTCGGGGTTCAGTTTCAGGATCATCAGGTTGCCATCGTAGCGGTTGATGTGCCATAGCGAAGCGCGCACCGGTTCATAGGGCGACTCCATAACCATGTCTTTGATAACTCCGATGATGGTGTAGGGCTTTTCGTTCCAGGTGAGTATTTCGCCCACAGGATTTTTAAATCCTAAAAAGGTTGCAGCGGCTTCGTTGATGACAAACGCGGTGGAGTCTGAAGCATGGTCGCGTGAGAAATCGCGGCCATCTTTAAACGTCCAGCCCACGGTTTTACCGAACTCATGCGTAACGCCATTGTTCGGAAAGTCCACCGCGAGTGCAGGGTCTTTGCCGTTCCAGGTGAACCCGCCATTGGAGTTCCATACCTGGGTAGTGGGGCTGCCGGATTCGGTGATCTCCACGATGGCGCCCGAACTTTTCAGCTCATTGCGCACGGCATCGAAATGGTTGTGGATGTCTTGTGTTGACATATAAATATTGATGAGTCCGTTGCGGTCGTAACCGATGGGCCGGTCTTTGGCAAACTCCACCTGCCGGAACACGACAATGGTGCCGATGATGAGCGTAACGGAAACGGTAAATTGAAGTACCACCAATACTTTGCGCGGGATGGATGCAAAGCGCCCCACGCGGAAAGTACCTTTCAATACTTTCACCGGTTGGAATGATGATAAATAAAGAGCGGGATAACTGCCGGCAATGATTCCGGTGAAGATGCTGAAGCCAATACCGATCAGCCAAAATGTTGGGTTGGTCCACAGCAAGGTTAGTTTTTTGTCGGCCACTTGATTGAATGAAGTCAATGCCAGATAAACGAACAGCAATGACACAGTAAACGCAATGAGCGCCACCACGAGCGACTCGCAAAAGAATTGATTGATCAACTGCGACCGCAAGGAACCCACGGATTTGCGGATGCCCACTTCCTTGGCGCGCTTCTCCGACCGGGCCGTGCTCAGGTTCATGAAGTTGATGCACGCGAGCAACAACACAAACACCCCGATGATACCAAACAGCCACACAAACTCAATTCGGCCGCCCACGTTCTTGCCTTCCTTGAACTCGGAATACAAATGCCACTTGCTCATGGGGTGGAGAAATACTTCGGCCTTATACCTGCGGTCGTCCTCACTCACTTTGTTGTATTTCACGTTGATGATTTTAGCAGAGACTTGCTCCATGTTGGCATTGTCGGCAATCTGCGCCCAGGTTTGGGTGAAATTGCTGCCCCACTTGTCGTCCATATTTTTTATCCAATCATTCTCGATAATGTAAAGTGGCCACGGCATGATGTAGCTCATCTCGCGGAAGTTGGAGCTGTGTGGAATGTCTTCGTACACGCCCGTCACCTTCACATCGTTTTTGTTGTTGATGCGGATGGTCTGGCCTATAGGATTCACATTGTCAAAGTAAGCTTTGGCAACGGACTCGGATAGTATAATTGAGTAAGGATCTTTCAGGCAGTCTTTGGTTCCCTTCAGCAACTTCAGCGAGAGCATGTCGATGACTTCTGGTTCAAAATACATCCCGTCTTTTTTGAACACCTTTTCGCCTACGGTTAAGATGCGGCTGAAGTTCCAGGTAGATTGAAGCACGTATTTAAAATCGCTGCCGAAGTTGGTTCGTATTTCTTCGGCCATCACATAGGGGTTGGCCGTTTGCGAACCTTTGGTGCCGTTGTAAATATTGTGTTGCCACACCTGAGCGAGACGGTCGTAATTCTGGTGATACTTATTAAAGGTAAGCTCGTCCCAAATCCACAAGCCGATGAGCAGGGCCACGGCCATGCCGGTTGCGAGGCCGGCAATGTTGATGAAGGTGTAGCCTTTGTTCTTGAGTAGATTTCTGAGGGCGATTTTGAAATAGTTGCGGAGCATGTGTGTAATAGTTTTGGCAGACTTAGGGTATACTCTATAAAATTGGGAAGGTTTCAAACTTCTTATGTCAATAGTTTTGTATGGCTTTACTCTTGCCCACATGCCGCGCTCCAGTTCGCAGAGGTCAAATGAAGAGGGTGAAGCAGGCTCCGACAACCCCAAAACACACAATCCACCCTCAAATCCGCTATAAAATATTTTCCAATTAGTATGCACGCATAACAAAATTGATATTAACTTCGTCTCCGCTTATGAAAAGGGAAGACACCATCGACTACCACATCCGTTCGGCATGGCACGCCATCTCGCGCATGTATAATCAGCAGGCGCTGGAGTACAAAGCCACCATGAGCATGGGGTTTGCGCTTTTAGTTATTGATTCCGAAGAGGGCACGCCCGCAACTAAAATTGGCCCCCTGATGGGGCTTGAGTCACGAAGCCTTACCAGGCTTTTGAAATCGCTGGAGGAGAAAAAACTTATTTATAAGGAGACAGACAAAAGCGATAAACGGTCGGTTCGTATTTGCCTGACGAGTGAAGGAAAAAAGAAACGCGAACTGGCCAGGGAAAAAGTAGTAAGGTTTAATGAGGTGGTGTGGGAAGAAGTTGGCCAGGAAAAGGTGAACACGTGCTTTGAGGTGTTACAACAAGTCAATAAGATTATTGAACGAAATAATATTTATGATGTCGTTGTTCGTTGACTGTTCTATGTTATTCGAAGACGACCAACTAACAACGATCAACCAATAACCAACTATGAATAGATCTATCCGCAAAGTTGCTGTCCTCGGTTCGGGTGTCATGGGTTCATCCATCGCCTGTCATTACGCCAACATTGGCTGTGAAGTTTTGCTGCTCGACATCGCCCCCAAAGAATTAACGGAAGAAGAGAAGAAGAAAGGTCTTACCGTTGACAGCAAAGCGGTGAAGAACCGTATTGTGCAGGGTTCTTTCGATAAATGTGTGAAGTCGAGCCCGGGACCGATCTACAGTAAGAAATTCTTATCGCGAATCAGCATTGGCAACTTCGATGATGACCTGAGTAAAATCAAAAACAGTGATTGGATCATCGAGGTGGTAGTGGAAAATCTTGACATCAAAAAGAAAGTTTACGAGCAGGTTGAGAAACATAGAACACCCGGCACACTCATCACTTCAAACACATCAGGCATTCCGATTCATCTGATGGCCGAGGGCCGGAGCGATGATTTCAAAAAACATTTTGCCGGAACACACTTCTTCAATCCTCCACGATATTTGAAATTGTTTGAGGTTATCCCAACACCTCATACCGATCCGGAAGTCACACAGTTTTTAATGCACTATGGTGATTTATTTTTGGGGAAAACTTCGGTACTGTGCAAAGACACCCCTGCCTTTATCGGGAACAGGGTGGGTGTTTGGGGGTTGCTAAAAGTTATCGACTCCATGCGCAAGTTCGATTTGAATGTGGATGAGATCGACAAGCTAACAGGCCCTGTGATTGGCAGACCGAAGTCCGCAACGTTCAGGACTTCGGATGTGGTAGGGTTAGATACACTCGTGAAAGTAGCGAACAATCTTTATGCGGGGCTTCCAAACGATGAAGGCCGCGAGATGTTCAAGTTGCCTGAAGTTGTGGCCAAGCTGGAACAGAACAAATGGCTGGGCGACAAAACCGGTCAGGGTTTTTACAAGAAAGTGAAGGGAGCCGATGGTAAATCGGAAATCCACACGCTCGATCTCAAAACATTAGAATACAAGCCGAAGGCGAAAGCAAAATTTGCCACGCTCGAAACCACGAAGGGCATCGACAATCTGAAAGATCGATTCAAAGTGTTACTCGCTGGCAAGGACAAAGCGGGTGATTTCTATCGCGATTGTTTCTTTGGCTTGTTTCAGTACGCTTCGAATCGTATTCCCGAAATCAGTGATGAACTCTATCGTCTGGATGATGCCGTGTGTGCCGGTTTTGGATGGGAGTTGGGACCGTTTGATACCTGGGATGCCATCGGAGTAGAGAAGTCTTTGCCCTTAATGGAAGCCGCAGGCTACAAACCCGCAGCATGGGTTAACGACATGCTGGCTGGCGGAAACAAGTCCTTTTATAAAGTAGAGGGTGGCCAACGAAAGTATTACGACATCCCATCTAAATCTTATAAAACCATCACCAGCAAAGAGGCCTTCATCATCCTCGAAAACCTAAGCGACAAAATTGTTTGGCAAAATGCCGACTCAAAAGTCACTGACCTGGGTGATGGCGTCATCAACTTCGCCTGGCACAGCAAGAGTTACACGCTGGGCAGTGCGGTGGTTGAAGGGATGAACAAAGCCATTGATCTCGCAGAAAAAAATTATCGGGGATTGGTGATCGGTCATCAAGGATCTGATTTTTCGTTAGGTGCTAACCTGGGCATGGTGTTCATGTATGCCATCGAACAAGAGTATGATGAATTGGATTTCATGGTGCGTGCATTCCAGAATTCTGTGATGCGCATCCGGTATTCCTCCATTCCGGTTGTGGTTTGTCCGCAGAGCAGAACCCTCGGTGGCGGATGTGAGATGACCATGCATGCTGATTTAGTTCAGGCTGCAGCCGAAACATATATCGGGTTGGTGGAAGTGGGCGTTGGCCTTATCCCCGGAGGCGGTGGCACCAAAGAATTTACCAAGCGCGTGAGCGATGCCCTCGAAGAGGGTGATGTTGAGCTTAATGCACTTCAGAATGCGTTCATGAATATCGCGACTGCGAAAGTGGCATTGAGTGCCGAGGAAGCAAGAGAAATGGGTGTCCTCAGAACTAAAGACAGAATTTCCGTAAACAAAGACAGGCAGATTCTGGATGCAAAATCAGCGGTGATTGAACTTTCGGATGCCGGTTACACCATGCCTGTACAATCGAGAAATATTAAAGTGCAAGGAAGAACTGGCATGGCCCTGTTCGCAGCAGGCGTAAACGGCATGAAGATGGGCCGCTACATCAGTGAACACGACATGAAGATTGCGATGAAAATTGCCAACGTGATGTGCGGTGGAGACTTGAGCTATCCGCAGGAAGTGAGTGAGCAGTATTTGTTGGATTTGGAAAGGGAGACTTTTGTGTCTCTGTGTGGAGAGAAGAAAACGTTAGAGAGAATACAGTCAATATTAACAGGAGGGAAACCTTTGAGAAACTAACCTTAGTGACGCTTTGTGTCGTAGTGTCTTAGTGGTTCAAAATCTTAAACCACAAAGACACGAAGTCACAAAGAATTCACGAAGAATAAAACAATAAAACTATGGACGCATATATCGTAGCAGGATTTAGAACAGGAGTTGGCAAAGCTAAGAAGGGTGGTTTTCGTTTCACCAGACCAGACGACTTAGCGGCTGATGTGATCAAGCATCTCGTGAAATCAGTTCCCGGCCTTGAGAACAAAATGGTTGACGATCTCATTGTGGGCAATGCGGTGCCCGAAGCCGATCAAGGCATGCAGATGGGGCGCATCATTGCGTTGCTTGCGCTGGGCCTTGACACACCGGGCATGGTGGTGAACCGCTACTGCGGATCGGGCGTGGAGACTATCGCGATTGCGAGTCAGCGGATTCAGGCAGGTCAGGCTGATGTGATCATTGCCGGAGGTACCGAGTCTATGTCGTTGGTGCCTGTGATGGGATTTAAAACTGCATTGAACTATGCCATCGCCAAAGACAACCCCACATATTACACCAGCATGGGGTTGACGGCTGAAGAAGTATCGAAGCAATTTAAAATATCCCGCGAAGAGCAAGATCAATTCTCCTACGAATCGCACATGAAAGCTGCGGCTGCCTGGAAGGAAGGGAAATTCAAAGACGAAGTGGTACCGATTACCGTGAAGGAAACCTACGTGGATGAGAAC
>JAYUHI010000357.1:0-9223 GCA_043767095.1 Bacteroidota bacterium | reverse complement strand
ACACGTGTTGCACAACTCAAGCTTGAGGCCTTTGAACATCGTGCGTACCCCGTCACATTCTGGGATGTATTTGGCGAAATGGGGCACCCGGTACGCACGACAATCTCTGACATGGGGCCACAGCTGCTAAACGGCCTTTTGCCAATCTAAAGGACTAATTGCATATGAAAGGCGGGAGTTGAATAAATTTCGAAATTGTCGCAAAAGGTGAATTTGACTGAAGAAATAGCTAATTATTGTATTGAAAGATGTTCAAAGTATAATTTATGAAAGGTTGTTTATCCGGTATTATACAATTGTGGATGGCAAGTTTTTTCATTTTGCTAGTTTATTATTTTATTACTGACGAGAAAGAAGCGGTCACAATTCCCATGACAACATATGAATATCCGCTAGTTGACCCTAATAGAGAAGTACACCATTTTGACTGGGAGACAATGAAATATGTATATAAAGATGAGATTCAAATCAGTCAACCCTCACAAGTAATTTATTTAAAAGAAGTAGGGATTAAAGAAAAATCTCCTTGGGCCGAAAAACAAGTTGTTATTGAAGGGAAAAGGTATAGAATCAATGAAAAGCCAAACGGGGACTTACAATTCATTAGAATAAGATAAGTGATGGGTAAGCTCTCTTCCCCCTTGGCGCCAGCGTCCGCTGGTGCCTCTCTCAGATATTCTACATGTTCCGTGTTTGTCCGGATTTGCAATCTGGACGTTTAACAAAATACATTCGCAGGAAAATAAATATATTTGAAGCATGAACTGGCAAGATCACATCGTATCGGACAAGGAAGTGCTATTAGGTAAGCCAACTATCAAGGGTACCAGGATATCGGTGGAGCTTGTTTTAGACCTATTGGCTAATGGATGGACGGAGAAAATGATTTTTGAGAGCTATCCCCGATTGACTGAAGATGATTTGAAATCTGTTTTTGCCTATCTGAAAGATTGCATTGAGCATGAGCTCTATTTTCCTATCCCCAAAAGTGCCTGATGAAATTTCTGGCAAACGAAAATTTTCCCTTCCCAAGCATTTCATTTCTAAGACAAAACGGGTACGAGGTCTCAAGCGTATCCGAGCTATATCCAGGAATTCCGGATTATGCCGTGATCGATAAGGCCAAAGCCAACGACTCCATCATTCTAACATTCGATAAAGATTACGGAGAAATTATTTTCAAACACGGATCGGCCAATCCACCAGCGGTAATATTTTTTAGATTTAAAGGAGAGAACCCCGAAGTAGCTGGGCAACTCCTGATGAACCTAATCGAAACAAAAAAAATTGGCGTAGAAAATAAGTTTACCGTGATTGAAAAAGAAAGCATTCGGCAGAGGGCATATTAATAAGTTTAGACTTTTGTTACTACCTCCCCTTGGCGCGTGGGCAATAATTAAACTAAGATTATAAATCTCATGCCAGCGCAACACACCATTGAGAATACCGCACTGACTGACCTGGAATTTATTTACAAACTGTTTGACCACTCGATTCATTATCAGGAGAGGAAAGGTTATCCCGTTTGGAGAGATTACGACAAGGGTGCGTTAATCAAAGACGTTGAAAACCAAAACCAATATAAAATCATCATTGATTCGAAACTCGGGATTGTATTCAGCGTTTGTTATTCCGACCCGGTTATCTGGAGAGAAAGGGAACAGGGTGATTCAATTTATCTTCACCGCATTGTGGTTAATCCGGAATTTAAGGGACAAAAACTTTTTGGGCTTATTCTGGATTGGTCCATCGAACATTCAAAACAAAAAGGGCTTCGTTCTATTCGAATGGACACATGGGCTAACAACTCAACTCTTATTGACTATTATAAAAGCTTTGGATTTATTTTCATGGGCAACTACACAACACCAGACAGCCTGGAACTACCTTCTCATAATCGAAAATTAGCATTGGCCCTGCTGGAACTGGAGGTAAGTAATTTTAAAAAATAAATTCTCCGTGGGGTATGTCATCACAATTTGTGATGACATGGTTTCCCATTCTGTTTTAGTAAGTTGAAACATGAAGTCCTCCGGGAACAAATCAATATTGCGCTTTACGGCTTGGTTCAAGGCGCGTGTTTCCACCTCGAACAATTCGGCCAGGTCAAAATCCAGCATTACTTTGTGTTCCCTAATCTCGTAAATCCGTTTCTGTATGATTTGTAATTGCATGGTCAGGAAGGCAAATGCATTCTGGAAGAAACAAAATCAAATTTCTAGCTAAGCGAGAATTTCCATCTCCAATAACCTTCATCCCCCTCCCAAATACTCCCTGATCAAATCAATCATCACTTGGGGATACAACCCAAACCACACCAATAGAAAAGTGAGAATGAACAACGCCACTCCATTAACCCAATAGGCGCTGGGATGCAGTACCGGTGAATCGCTAACCGCAGGTTTCTCAAACATCACGGCAATAATCTTGATGTAATAATAGAGGCCTATTACGCTGTTCACTGCCAGCATGATGACGAGCAACCATTGCTGTGTACTCACACCGGCCGCGATGATATAAAACTTGCCGATGAAACCCGCGGTGAGCGGAATACCCGCCAGCGAAAGCAGCATGGCCGTAAACGCTGCGGCTATCCAGGGCCTTCGCCAGAACAAGCCTTGATAATCTTCTATCCTTTCGGCATCGCGCTCATCATCCGACAAAATGGAAATGATACCAAACGCGCCCAGGCTGGTAACAAAATAAGCCACGAGGTAAAAGCTGACGGCCTCCGTTCCCAAATTACCAGCCGCTAAAAAAGCTACAAGCATGTAACCCAGGTGTGCAATGGATGAATACGCGAGCACGCGCTTCACATTCGATTGCCGTAAGGCCAGGAAATTTCCAATGAACATGGAAGCAATGGAGATGATGGTAAATGTCAGCACCATGGCCGGATAATGATACCCATCAATCTGCGTAAAGAAGCGAACGAGCAACACCACCATGCCGCCTTTCGAAACTGTGGCAATGAAGGCCGTTACCGGTGCGGGAGCGCCTTCATATACATCGGGTGCCCACATGTGAAACGGTACAACGCCCAGTTTGAATCCTACTCCAATAATCATTAAGCCCAGTCCGGTGAGCATGAGCAATGGCAATTCGTTTTGGGATTTCATGTATGCTGCAATGTCCGTGAAGTCCATAGAACCGGCCATCAGGTAAACCAGCGCCATCCCGAATAACAGAAAAGCGGAAGAGAAGGCTGCGAGTATTAAATATTTTATTCCGGCCTCATCCGACTTTGCCCGTTTCCGCAAGTAGGCAATCATGGAATATAAAGCGACACTCAGAATCTCCAGGCCTAAGAAAAGAGAAACAAAATGTTTGCTGATCACGAGCATGGAGGCGCCAAGCGTGGCGAGCAGTATTAAAATGTAGTATTCTTCTTTTCGTTCCTCACGTTGTTCAAAATAAGCGTATGAAATCATCACCACGATAAGCGTACTCAGCACAATGAGACCCGTGATGAATGTTCCGAATCCATCCACAATAAAAAGTGGTTCGATTGAAAAAGTCTTATTGGAGGCATAGGTCAGCAGGTAATAGAAAATCCCGATCAAACACGCGAGCGTAACACGGTAAATTAATTTATGATTTCGCCTGATAACAATGGAAAACAATGCAATCAAAGACGCGCCCACCAGTAAAATTCCCGGAAGGAGATTGAGAATAATCTCCGGATTGTTGAAGTCAAGTTTATTCATGATCAACTTTAGTTTTTGCCACTAAATCACCAAGGGGCTCACTAAGGGAACCTTGGATCAAACTTTGTGAATCTTTGTGGCTTAGTGGCTTAGTGGCAAAAGGTAAATTGA
Source organism: Bacteroidota bacterium (assembly GCA_043767095.1). GTDB lineage: Bacteria > Bacteroidota > Bacteroidia > Cytophagales > Cyclobacteriaceae > ELB16-189. The sequence goes on along the minus strand of JAYUHI010000357.1, from coordinate 5,405 downwards.
AAAAAGACTTCTTAACTGTATTAATCACAGGTTGAGGAAATAGTCCTAACCCAATAATCACAACCACCAGTGGAACCAAAATAAATTTCTCCCGGAGTGATAAGTCAGTAATGGCCTGATTGATCATTTCACCCCTCTCCTTCGGAGAGGGGCCGGGGGTGAGGCCTCCTAGAAAAACTTTTTGCATGATCCGTAGGGAGTAAGCCGTTGCCGCCACGATGCCAATCGTGGCGATAATAGTATAAACCTGGTTCGCCTGCCAAGTGCCAATGAGTGTAAGAAATTCTGCAACAAAATTTCCCAACCCCGGAAGGCCAAGTGATGCTAAAACAAAAATCAATGCCACTGTTCCCATGAACGGTGCTTGTTTCCAGAATCCACCCATGCCGGTTATTTCACGCGTGTGAAGACGTTCATAAAGCGCTCCCGCCAAAATGAATAGCGCCCCCGTACTGATGCCATGTGTGATCATTTGCATCACCACACCTTGCATCGCCAATTCATTAAAGGCAAAGACACCAAGAATGACAAAGCCCATGTGACTAACGGACGTATAAGCAACCAGTCGTTTAAGATCAGTCTGTGCAAAAGCCAGAAAAGCACCGTAAATAATTCCGACCACCCCGAGTAGCATTGCCCACGGTGCAAGTTCTATTGAAGCGTTTGGAAACAGAGGCAACACAAATCGTATCAAACCATACGCGCCAGTCTTCAAAAGCAATCCAGCCAGAATTAAACTACCAGCAGTTGGAGCCTGTGAGTGAGCATCAGGCAGCCAGGAGTGAAAAGGAACAACAGGCAGTTTTACAACAAAGGCAGCCAGAAATCCAAGCATCAGCCACCACTCCACATTGGGCGACATGTCTGTTCCGAGTAATTGGAAATAATCGAATGTGTAAACACCAGTTTGATTTCCGTGAATAAAATATAAACCCAGAATAGCGAGCAGCATTAACAATCCACTGGCCTGGGTGAAAATAAAAAACTTATAGGCGGCATACCTCCGGTTTTCGTGGCCCCAAATGCCGATGAGAAAATACATGGGGATGAGCATTACTTCCCAGAAGAAATAAAACAGAAATAAATCAGTGGTGAGAAATACTCCAGTTATACCGGCCAGCACCCACAATAAATTGAAATGAAAAAAACCAACACGATATTGAATTTCATTCCACGAAATGGCAACCGCTAAAATGCCAAGAAAGAAAGTTAGTACCAGCATCAGTAAACTTAAGCCATCCAGCGCGAGGGAGAAGTTAATGCCGAAGCCCGGAATCCAGGGAATGCTGTATTGACTGATCCATTGGGTGTTCGCTGAATTGATTGAAGAATCACCTTGGATCCACATCCATAGAACCATCGTGAAGTTGATCAGCATGACCAAAAGAGAAATCCATCGGGAGATTGAGGGTGACCATCGTTCGGCCATCCAGGCCAGAAGGCCGCCAGTCATTAAAATAACTATGAAGGTTAGTAAAATCATTTCTCAACTAATAATTAATCCAATTGTAACAATCATAATCCCACCAATGACTATCCCCATCAGGTACCACCTCAGTATTCCATTTTGTGTGAATACGAACAGGCGATTGAATCCATTGGCTACCGAAACCAAGCCTTCATAAATTTTATCGACCACATCATTCTTGTTGACATTGGACAGAAAAACAAAAGGACGCACGAACAAGAAATTGTAAAGGGCATCGAAACCCCAACCGCTAAACCAGAATTGATGAAGGGTTTTGCCGGATGCTTTAATCTTGTCCGACCATTCTGGTTTCTTCACATAAAACAAATAAGCAACATAGACTCCAGACAGCGCTACCACTGCTGCAATGGCCTGCATCAGCCACTCCATACTTTCAACATTTTCTTTTAATGATATCGATGGCAAGACCGGACTTAATAAATCAGAAAGTAAAGTGAAGTGACCCAATGTGGGCGGCAACTCAATAAATCCTCCAACTAAAGATAGCACTGCTAAAACAATCAACGGAATGCTGATCAGTTTTCCGGGTGCATGCCCAACATGGGTTTTTTCCGTTCCATAAAATGTGATGAACAGCATTCGAAATGTGTAGATGGAAGTGATGAATGCTCCGAGTAAAGCAGCCAGAAAAAACCAAACGTTGCCATTCTCGCCAGCATAAGCCAGCCAAAGAATTTGATCTTTGCTGTAGAACCCTGCCGTGATGAGTGGCAAGGCTGCAAGAGACGCTGCTCCAATCAAAAAAGTCCAATAGATAACGGGAAGTTTATTTTTTAATCCGCCCATCTTAAACATATCGTGTTCGTGATGGAGTACCATGATTACTGCGCCTGCTGCAAGGAAGAGAAGGGCTTTGAAAAAAGCATGGATCATGAAATGAAAGATGGCAGCCGACCATGCCCCTACACCCAATGCCAAAAACATGTAACCGATCTGGCTGATGGTAGAGTAAGCCAGTACGCGCTTTAGATCCCACTGCGTGAGGGCTGCAAAACCCGCGAGCAATAATGTTAATGCCCCTATTGTTCCTACAACAAACAAAGCCACTGGGGCCAATTCGAAGATTACATGCGTACGGGCAATCAGATAAACACCAGCCGTTACCATAGTAGCTGCATGTATCAAAGCGCTTACCGGTGACGGCCCAGCCATTGCATCCGGAAGCCAGGTTTGCAACGGCAACTGCGCTGATTTTCCAACGGCACCACCCAACAGCAACAACGCAATGATCATCGGTGCTTGCTCACCTGTGATCCACAGTTGGGGCGCCTGTCTGGCAATCTCCTGAATGTTTAATGTGTTGAAGGTTTGAAACAGCATGAACAAGCCAATAGCCATGGCCGTATCACCCACACGCGTAACGATAAATGCTTTGCGAGCAGCATAGCCATTCTTCTCTTCCGAATACCAAAAGCCAATCAAAAGATAACTGCACAAGCCAACGCCTTCCCAACCTAAATACAACAGAACTAAATTATCCGCCAGGACCAGAATCAACATCGAACACACAAATAAATTCAGGTAAGCAAAGAACCGGGCAAAACCTTCGTCATCGGCCATGAACTCGATGGAGTAAACATGGATAAGAAAGCCAACAAATGTGATGACGAAAATGAAAACCAGAGAGAGGGCATCAAGATGAAATGCAAAGCCTGCTGAAAGTCCGGCCACATCCAGCCATTGCCAGGCCACGTATTGGTAAGAACTTGAACCCTTTGCTAAAAAATCTAACCCCACCAAAATCGTAATCAATGCAGCAAGCCCAACACTTCCGGCACCAATCCACGCGTTTACAGATTTGGTTAGTTTGCCTCCAGCGAGAACCAAGGTCAACGCTCCGAGGAAAGGTAAAGTTGGTATAAGCCAGAGAACCTTCATGGTAAGAGGTAAGTAGTAAGTGGTAAGTGGTGATCAGTAATTAGTAAATCCAAAATCGAAAATTTTAAAATCTATAATTCATTACCCATTCAACTTATTTGCTGCGTCACTATCCAATGTTTTCAATTGATAATAAATCTGTAATATCAAAGCCAGGCCCACCGACACTTCTGCTGCGGCCATGGCTAAAATAAAAATGAACATCACCTGCCCATCGGGTTGTGCCCATTTCGATCCGGCAATGATGAAAGCCAGTCCCGCTGCATTTAACATAATCTCTACGGACACCAACATGAAAATGATATTGCGCCTGATGAGTACGCCAATCAGACCGAGCATAAATAAAATGCCGGAGAGTAATAATCCTTGTTCTATGGGTATTCCGTTCATAAGGCCTCATCCCCCCGCAGCCCCCTAACCCCCGAAGGGGGAACTGCCACCGCACACTGGCAATAATTAGTGTTCACCATAATTTTAAAGTTTCTATCTATTCAATTATTACTTACTCCTCACTCTTCCACTTTCTCTAAAAACCGATGTACCACTTTTTTCTTTTTCCTTCCCAGGTGATACGCTCCCACAATACCAGCCATCAATAACATGCCGCTAAGTTCTACGCCTAAAATGTATTCACCATAAAGAGACAGGCCCACGGCTTTCGCGTCAACCTGTAAAGTGGGAAGGTTGGTTGTTGCTGACGTGTTGATGATGTAGATCAGTTCAACTAATAGAATGACAGAAAAAATTGCAGGGCCGATCCAGATCGAGGGAGTCAACCATTTTTTTTCTTGTTCAACTGCTTCGTCCTTCAGGTTCAACATCATGATCACAAAAATGATTAGCACCACAATCGCGCCTGCATACACGATCACTTCCAATGCTGCGGCAAACGGAGCTCCCAGAATAAAAAACACAACAGCCAACGCCAGAAAAGAAACAACTAAATAGAGCAGCGCATGAATAATGTTGTACCGGGTAATCACCATGACGGTGGCCGCTATGGCGATGAAGGATGATATGTAGAAGGTTAATTCCATTTTGTTACTGGTTCACGGCAATAAACTTTTCACATCCACCGGTGGCAATTCATTCTCCGCCTGCCCTTTGTCTTTACCCCCAATCGATATCCCGGCAACTTTATAATAGTTGTAACCCGGATATTTACCCTGGCCGTCAATCAATAAATCTTCTTTTTCATAGACCAGGTTCTGACGATCGTATTCACCCATTTCAAAATCCGGTATCAATTGAATAGCGTACGTGGGACAAGCCTCTTCGCAATACCCGCAGAAAATGCATCGGGAAAAATTGATCCGGAAAAACTCGGGATACCTTCTTCCGTGTTCATCTTCTGTGGCTTGCAGAGAGATACAATCAACAGGACACGCAGCCGCGCACAGGTAACAGCCTACACAACGCTCACCCATGTCGGGGTCGCGCGTTAAAACAATCCTTCCGCGCCAGCGGGCCGGAAGTTTTACTTTTTCTTCCGGGTATTGAATGGTTTCGCGTTTATGAAACATGTGCAAGAACACGAGCCACATACTTCTTAGGATACTTATCATCAGTTAGTTATTTAAATCATATTTAATCTTAGTAAGCAGTTGGCAGTCATTGGGTACTCCTGCCTATTGCCTATTGCCTACTTCTTTCATTGTCTGCTCAAAATAATTCCTGCTGTTATCATTATATTCACTAACGTCAACGGTAACAAAATCTTCCATCCAAACTCCATCAGCTGATCATATCGTGGCCGGGGCATAGAAGCCCGAAGCAATATGAAAAGCGCGATGAAGGCAAATGTTTTTATTATGAACCAAACCAAAGGCGGAAGAAAGCCTGGGCCATGCCATCCGCCAAAGAAAAGGCAAACGGTTAATGCAGAAATCAAAGTGATGCCCAGATACTCCCCCACGAAAAACAATCCAAACTTCATCCCTGAATATTCCGAATGGAAGCCCGCAATGAGTTCGCTTTCCGCTTCGGGGATATCGAATGGAAGCCGATGCGTTTCGGCAATACCAGCGAGAAAGAACGT
>JAYUHI010000356.1:0-3891 GCA_043767095.1 Bacteroidota bacterium | reverse complement strand
CCGGGTGCTGTGATTACCAAACAATTTTGCTGAACTTTGTTACCTGTATTTTCCGCGAGCCTTCAAAAGTTTTAGCCTGCGGATTTAAGGTAATAACTATTAACGAATAACTAAGATACGCCCACCACGTGCGCCAGGGCGGAGGGAGGATGATGACTTTTAATGTTCTCTCATTGTCGCTCCAAACTCCGTGATGGTTGCTGGCTTTAACCCTGAAAGTATATTCTCCTGCTGGAAGGTTGGTGTAGGTAGCGGTACGATTTTTATAATCGGTTTCTATCCAATCTTCATCATAGCCTTCCAGTTTGTGTTGATATAGATTTTTCTCCGGTGCAGTCATCTCCATGGCGGAGAATTCGAGGGTGAAGTTGTTGTGCTGATAATCGAGGGTAAGTTGATTTAACACATTGATATCTGCCTCCGTAATAAATGCCGGATCTTCTTTAGCGGATCTTCCTATTAAAGTGTGGTTGTTTACCTCCAGCTGGGTGAGCAATGGTCTGGTTTTTCTATGACTTACTTGAAAAGTATTGGGATCAAAAAGTGTAACACCATCCGGATCGACTGTAATAAAAAATCCGTTGGCTGTTTTGTGAAACCACCCCATCTCGATTGCCTTAAAATGATTAATGCCATCGCGCTCATCAAAAATGGTGTACGTGGTATCTTTCCTGTTAAAGCAAACCAGCCTGTCATCCCCATAGGTCCAAAGCCTGCCGGTGTTGTCTTCCAACATAGCGGCTGCTTCAAAGCCCTCAAAAAAAGGTTTTCGATCAAATTGATAGTGATCATTTGCTTTTATGGCAGAGTAAATCCTGGTTGGTGTACTTAGAAACAGGGTGCCATCGCCAGACTTAAAAATTGCAGACAGTATCTCATCACCTTTATAAATGGGCTCTATTCTATAATCGCCTTGTTGTGACGCTGGAACATGAACCAGATTCAAATCAAAATCACCCTTAACAAAAAATGAGCTTTCATTGTTAAATAAAAAATCGTCAGCTAGTCCGCCTCCTATTTTGTAGTGTGTTACCGATCCGGGTGAGCCGTATTCTACATTTAGGTTCACCAGGTCAATACCATCGGAACTTTGGTTGCCCACCCAAAGATTTTCTAACCGATCTTCCCATACTTTTGAAATCCGATTAGATACTATTGAATTAGGAGACTTTGGTTCGGCAGTAAGAGTAATAGATGGTGTTAGCGAAAATATTCCGGTTCCTAAGTTGATTGGATAACCCAAAACCCCAGTTCCCAAGGTTGCTGCCCAATAGTTTTTTTTCCCTTTTAAACCTCCGAGAGAAATGGGACGCTCTCTTTTGCCAGAGGGAGCCTGAAATGACATAGAGTCCATCCTTTTCAGAATAGGCATTAGCATGAAGTAGTTTTCGGGCCCATCTGAGCAATCAACTAAAAGATTTTCTATACCACGAGAAGTATAAATCATGCTTGTCCATAACCTTCCATTAGGAATTTTCTTGTTATAAAAAACCAAGTCACGCTTTCTTAGAACATTAATACCATTGTCCGTTGACATCCAAACATTCTGGTTGACATCTACCATTATCCCATTCACATCATCAGAGGATAGGGAATGTGGATCGGAGGGATCATGCTTTAGTTGCACAAGGGAACTATCTCGATAATCATACCGATAAACACCACCTTTTGTACTAAATGAACTTGCCAGCCAGCATACACCCTCCTTATCAAATACAGGTGCCCCTCTGAACCTTAACTCTGGAAGTTTAATTCTTTTGATTATGGAATAGGATTCGTCTAATACAATTACATCTCTGTCTACCCGAAACCACATCGTGTTATCCTTCGGATTGGGGTTATTAATCGCATTAATACTTTGAGACCAAAGCAATGTCGTGTCTTTAGGAAGACAGGGGGGGCGGCTGAATTTCTTAGTTTCTTTTTCAAAAAGCCATAGCCCTTTATTGGAAGTCATCAAAATGGATGAACCCAAATCTTTAAGCCAACCAATAAACAGAGGTGCTTTTGGATTCCCGTCTGACCCAATGTTTTGGTAGTTAGTAGATACCTGACTGTTTATACTGTACTTAAACAGGCCTTTTCCATCCGAACCGATCCAAATAATAGAGTCATTCATATCCAATCTCAAACCCAATCCTCTTACCTTCTGAATGTCAATCTCATATTTTGTGAAGCTATCGGTTGTCCAATCATATCGGGCGCATTTAAATAATGGGCCTACTTCTGAGGGGTGATGTTCTCTAAACCACAATTGATTATGATGATCCAAAATACTATTGCGATTAAGTAAAAAATCTAAATTTTTCCTTAACGAATCATTTATGTCATATTTATACACTTTAAAACTATACCCATCATAACGGCTAATGGCAACTGGCCAATGAAACCAAATATATCCCAGGCTGTCTTGGGACATTCCATCAACAAACTCATTCGCTAAACCATCGGTACGATGCAGGTGCTCAAACCGGAATTGTGATTGAGATTTTGATTGAGGACTCCATAGAAAAAGAGTAATCGTTAGAACTATAGTGATATGGTGAATCCTATTCATCATTTGCTAACAGAATTATACTCACTGGGCAACACCCCAAACTCCTCTTTAAACACCTTACTAAAATAAGACAGATTGGAGAACCCCACTTCATACGCCACCTGGCTCACCGGCCCCCAGTTTTGTTGAAGCAGTTGAGCAGCCCGTTGCAAGCGTAATTTTCTAATCAGTTCATTTACAGAAATATCCGTAAGCCCTGAAATTTTTCTATACAACTGCACCCGGCTCATGCCCATATCTTCGGCCAGGGACTCCACACTCAGTTGTTCATCGCTGAGGCGTTCGAGTATTTTTTCTTTTACTGTATTTAAAAACCTTTCGTCTTCCGAGAGTACTTCTACTTTGGGGGCGGTGCTCATTAACTCTGCCCGGAGTTTCTCGCGCAACTTTAATTGTCTGTTCACCCCGTTTCGCACTTTCAGCAGTAATTCATTTTTATTGAAAGGCTTAGTTAGATAATCATCCGCCCCGCTTTGCAGTCCGCTGATTTTACTGTCTTCACTGGATTTGGCGGTGAGTAAAATCAACGGGATATGGCTGGTGTGAATATCCTTCTTAATTTTCCCTGCCATGGTAATGCCATCCATCTCGGGCATCATTACATCGCTGATGATCAGATCAGGAATTTCTGTGGTGGCTTTTTCGAGACCTTGCATTCCGTTCTCGGCTTCGAGGAAATGGAATTCATCGCCCAGGGAATCAATGATGAATTTTCGAAGATCGGTGTTGTCTTCGACTACCAACACTTGAGGTTTAGTCGTGGCTACTTCATCATTCATTATTCGGAATTCATTATTCGAAATTCTTTCCATTGAAACAGATGAAGGCTCAACTTCAGCTATAGGCGTCTGACCACTCGAAGTGGTCTGACGACTTATAATCTCAACCGGCAGCACCACTTTAAACTCACTGCCCTTCCCAACTTCGCTAGTCACAGAAATTGTTCCACCCATCAAGGCAACCAATTCTTTAACCAGCGACAGGCCAATTCCTGTTCCCACTTCTTTGTGTGCTTCACTGACTTGATGGAAGCGTTCAAAGATTTTAGATTGATGAGAAGGAGGGATGCCGATGCCGGTGTCGGATATGGTGAGCACGAAGGCCTCACCCCGGCCCTCTCCGGGGGAGAGGGTGACGCTCGATTGAAGCGCGTCTGGACTTTTCTGGCTAGGGCCTTTTAATGGTTGCACCAAATTGAAATCGGGTGCACCCCCTCTCCCCCGGAGAGGGGGCAGGGGGGTGAGGCCTTGAACCTCAGCGCGAACACTCACGCTTCCACTCGATGGCGTAAACTTCACCGCATTATTAATCAGGTTAATCAAAATAGTTTCCAG
>JAYUHI010000355.1:0-9226 GCA_043767095.1 Bacteroidota bacterium | reverse complement strand
ACCATGATTTTGGAAACATAGTTTGGTGTGCACTTCGCATGGCTGAACCCTGGTCGGTGGTAGTGCTGGATAAGGAAAACAAAATTCGCGGCTATTACGATGGCAGCAGGCGAGATGAAGTTGACCGGCTTGACCTGGAACTCAGCATCCTTCTAAAAAAGTATTGAAGGTGTACGACAGTTTTGTAATGGAACCCCAAGATTTCACAAAGAACACCAACCTGCCTGTCGGCAAATCACAAAGGCCACAAAGCCGGAACCTTAGTGCCCGTTGTGCCTTCGTTGTGGACTTGGTGACCCCTATTAGTTTACGGTGTAAAATTGTTCTGCAACTGTATTGAACCGTGAACCAGCAAGAGCCATACAGAAAAACGATTATTACTTTATCAATCCTGATTCCGTTGGCCATTGCTGTTTTATTCCGGGTTAAGATTACAGGGTATGATTTCAGGTTTCTTCCGGGTATCTATGCCTCCATCAATGCGTTGACGGCAGTACTTTTAACAACCGCTTACATCTTAATCAGGAATGGAAACAGGAAAATGCATGAGCGGTTAATGATTGTTTGCATTGCCCTTTCCGCTTCTTTTTTAGTGCTGTACGTGCTGTACCACATGACAACGCCCTCAACCGAATATGGTGGAACATCCCCATTGAAATATGTATATTACTTTATCCTTACCACCCACATTCTGCTCTCCATCAGCATTACGCCCCTTGTCCTGTTAACTTTTTCACGGGCTCTGGCGGGTAACTTTGAAAGACACAAAGCGCTCGCTAAATTTACGTTCCCGATATGGCTATATGTGGCCGTGAGCGGTGTATTGGTTTATTGGATGATTAGCCCTTATTATCGATGAAAAGTTTTATTGCCGTATTTCTTCTTGTTGCCTTGTCTGCTGCCGATGCTTCAGCCCAGTGCGCCATGTGCCGGGCAGTTTTGGAAAACAACGTGAGCCAGGGCAATCCAGGCATAGCCGCTGGAATTAATTTCGGAATACTCTATCTCCTCTTCACACCCTATTTAGCCATAATGCTGATCGCTTTTTTATGGTATAGGGCGAGTAGGAAGAACAGGGTTGTGGGGTTGGGGGGGTGAATATCATGCATGCTAATTTAGACTTGGAAAAAGCCACAAGTGACCATCCGCCCAAAGCTGGCGCAAGTCTTCAGCATGTGTGGTGGCAAGCGCGAGACTTGTGCCTTAGTTTAGGCCATGGATAGCGCAAGTGTTGTGAATTTGGTTTGCGCGCGGCTCACTTGTGCTTGTTTAGTTTCTGGTCATGGCGAGTTTGCCGCCTGCGGTCAGTGTTGTCACCGAATGTTTGCCTCCTCACTTCCTCTCCCCATTCACCATCCGTGAAAACGAAACTACCTCCTGGTAAAAGCGCTTAGGCTCTTCAATGAAAACAAAGTGGCCTGAATTTCTGAAAATGGCAAGCCTTGAGTTGGGAATTGATTCAAGCATTTTTTCGGATGCCTGCAAGGGCAGTGCATCGCCCCGGCCATGAAGAATAAGCACCGGGAACTTGAACCGTTGAACAGAAGTGTAGTAATTGAAATTAGTCAAGTCTTTAGTAAGCCCGGTGTAAAGGGTGGCGCTGGCTTCCTTAAACTTGTCCTGAAGTTCCAGTTTTAGTTTTGGAAAGTTTGAATCCGACACAAAGGAATGCTGGAAGGAGAGGAGCATCAATCTTCTATAGGCGTCAGCTTTGCCAGCTTTAAAATCGGGTGAACCGATTATGATGGAGCGGTTGGTGCTGTCGCGACCGGTAATCTTTTTCATTTGAGCCTCCTCCGTCATGGTATCAAATTCCTTGCTAAGCGCTACCGGGTTACAGAAAATAATTCCCTTAACCCTGTCTGGATAATCCAGGGCATACTGAACAGCCGGTATGGCGCCCCACGAGTGACTGAAGATCAAAAGTTTTTCGAGGCCCAGCGAAGTTCGGATTGCTTCGATATCATCCACAAAAAATTTTAATGAAATTGAATCGGGAGATGGAATGGCTGAGCGGCCACTGGCGCGCTGGTCATAGAATATCAAGGAATACCGCTTCGATAATTTTTTTAAGTGTGGAAGGAAGTACGTGTGATTTAGTCCTGGCCCTCCATGAACAATCAGGAGAGGTTCGCTTTTGGCTGCCTTGAAAGGCTGGGCAATTATTTTGAGATATAGTTTTGTCCCGTTGATGGACTTATAGCCCTCGAACGATTCAATTTGTGAGAATGAATTTATATAAATAAAAAGGAATGCTGTGATGAGCAGTCTCATCTAAGCGCTTTTAGGGAATAGCCGGAAAGCGAAGCGAACCCTCCCGTGAGCCCGCCAACCAAAGCAGTAAATACCCTCAACATCATTACCGATTTGCCCGGGAATAACTGGGCAATCTTTGATGAAAGCAATGAGGCCGAAACCCAATCTATATAAAACGACATGCCGAGCCATAAAAGACCAACGGCCAGGAACCCCGCCAGAAAAGATACCCCTCCGCTACGTCCAGCCAAAAAACTGATAACAAAACAGGGAAAGATTAAAGTCCACCACGGCAACCAGGTCTGCACCAGGAAACAAAGAAGTAGTATCAACAAAGTTTGTTTAAGGAAATGCATATTACTTCTTCGGGTTGAGGGTAGTCACTGAATTATTTTTTGAATATGCATCGGGGCTGGCCTGGAATTGTAACTGAAAATATTTTCCGTTAGCCCATGCATCAATAAAATTATCATAGTAACGACTGCCCGGGTTCCCGGATTGGCCGCCCGGATAAACACCCCAGGCCTTTACGCCTGTTTTCTCTAAACTCACTACCATGCGCCAACTGGGGCCTGCTCGGTGAGTAGATGCATTGACAACCCCACCATTGCCGCCATTTCTTACATGATAACCAAATGGCTCCAGCCCAACCAGGTGCTGAACATATGTGTCTTTATAGTTCGCCCAGTCAAAAGTTTTTTCAGCATTATCAGCTTTCCATTTTTCAACTTGAGTGATGGATTTCCTAAGCGAGGAAAGAATAACGCTCATTAATGAATCCCTTTCGGGGGTCTCTTTGCTGTCGAACAGATGAAAATCTGGCTTCTCTTTCATTAGCTTAATGGTGGTGAATTCGCTTGGGTAGCTCAACGACAATTCGGAATCTTTGATTTCATCCCAAAGTGAAATATATAAATCAAGCCACCAGGCCTCATAATAGATCGCTGCTGTTGACTCTGATGAGTTGTTGAAATCCCATCCACGAAGTTGCTTCACAATTTGCCTCTCGCCATCAGTAAGATTAGCTGAATCAACCTGGGCAATCATGAAAGGCAAACTTTCTGCGGCCTGTATGTTGAAGTTATCATTTTGAAGTTTCATCATGTCTTGAGGCGTGATCTTCGTTGACGCTGCTAATACCTGGCTAATTCTCCTGTTTCGGTAGGCCTCATAGTAAGTACCAGCCTGAATATAATAGGGATAGGTGGCATCGGCAGGGTATTGATTTGCGGAAAACAGAAAACCGGTCTCGGGATTTTTAACACCCACGTTTTGATCGAATGGAATAAAGGCCTGCCACTCCTGACTGGTTTTAGTGCCATCCAAAATAAATTTTCCTTCGTCCTTTCTTCGCACCGGAAATTTCCCTTGCACCCGAATGGCGATATCGCCCGTCACTGATCCGAATACAAAATTTTGGGCAGGGGATAAGTGCTTGTCTAGGGCCGCCCGGTAATCCAAATAATTTTTGGCGTGGTTTAGCAAAAAGAAAGTCTTCATGGGCATTGCCGGATCATGCGAAATCCAGCGGTAAGCAAAAAGTTTTCGTTCATTTTCGCTGTGATAGGTGTCATCGAATCGGATCGGGCCATGATGGGTGTACGTTATGGTGTCTGTAAATGGCTCCCCATTTTTAATGGCAAACTGTTCAACCACCTTGCTTGATTTCACCCATTGTCCATCGCTCAAGTATTCGTTTTTAGTTTGGTCCCTGAACTGAATCTTATACCAGTCCACCAGGTCTCGGTTGGCATTCGTGCAACCCCAGGCAATAGAATCATTAAATCCGAGGATCACCGAGGGAGCGCCAACCAATGATCCACCCATGGTATTCACCGTTGGGGCATTCAGATGAACAACGAACCATAGGGATGGCATTCCCAGGCTAAGGTGTGGATCGTTACAAACAATCACTGAACCCGTGGCTGTTTTATTTCCTCCCACCACCCAGTTGTTGCTGCCTATGCCGCGCGGTTTTTCATCAGGAGCCTTGAGTTGAATCAGTTCATCTGGCAAGGCTGGGGGAAGGCTGTCGAGCGTGATCGGTTTGAATGTCCATTTATCAGGATTGCTGACAATCGGATCGCCCACGCCTTCTCTGTCCGGGTATAAGATATCGATGGTTTCTTTCCCAAAAACTTTCAAAGCATTGGTAAGCTGCATGTCTTTTTCACCACTGTTCAATGTTTTGGAGAGATTCATTTGCACCAGCGCAATTTTTAATTTACTCCAGGGCTCAGGCTCATAGTCTAGCAGTTTGTATTCAATGGGTAAGTCTTCGTAACTCAACGATTCAATATAATTATTGACGCCTTCCGTATAGTTTGTCATTACCGAATTAAGCAACGAGTCATCTTCAATATTTTTTAGATTGTTGAGCGCACCGTACTTCATGCCAGCCCTTCGCTGTCCGCGATCGAAATCCAAAGCCCGGTTCCCCACTATTTCCGATATCCTTCCTGCTGCCGCCATAGTTTGAAACTCCATTTGCCAAAGACGGTCGCGGGCGGTGATATATCCCTGGGCCAGGTAGAGGTCTTTTTCGTTCGATGCAAAAATATGTGGTATGCCCAGGCTATCGGTATGGACAGAAACCTTATCGGTTAGGCCATTGAGATCAAGATCATCATTTAACTCATTTTCATATGAATTCTGCCAGAAGCCATGAAATGGATCTAAAAATTTTCCAAGGGGAGGGATAGATGTTGACCCTAAAGGCAAACTGCGATTGAACAGGTAGAGTAAGCCAAATGTCAATAAAAGAGAGACGGCCAGGCGTATTGATTTCATGAGCGGGTTATGGGTTTCAAAAGCGGACTCAAATACCCTTCAAATTGCTCAAAAAGCCAAAAGATTTCCTAATTTTCCCCCTTGTTTTACAGTTTTTAAATCAGGAATGGCTTTAAAAGAGGTTACGGGGAAGTACCCCCGTGCAATAATAAAAAAGGCGGCTCAGATCAAGGCTTTGATTTTTGATGTGGATGGCGTACTCACCAATGGCCGGATTATCTACGATGAGGACGGGCGGGAAACGAAACAGTTTAATGTGAAGGATGGACTGATCATAGGCTACCTAAAAAAAACAAAAATTTTAGTGGGCGCAATTTCGGGAAGGGAATCGGCCGCAGTTGCCAAACGCGCTGCTGAATTAAAATTGGATTTCTGCCACCAGGGAATTGTGGATAAGGCAGGGGTGTTTAACAAGATTGCCGAGTTTCATAAACTCAAAAAAAAGGAGATTGCCTACATCGGTGATGACCTTAACGATTTGGAAGTGTTGAAGAATTGTGGGCTCTCGGTTTGCCCCATCGATTCACCGGCTTACATCAGGAAGTCGGTTGATCTGGTTGCTGAAGCTAAGGGCGGCAATGGTGTGGTTCGCGAAGTGGCTGATTTGATTTTAGCAGCGAGGGGTGAATTGGAAAAAATTATTAGAGGAACATAAGAACTTAGTTTGATCTGAATTTTTGGTTTTTTTGGAATTTTGTGAAAAGGAAGTTTGAACCACATAGGTACATAGGCACATAGAAATCCACACATAGATTAAAAATTCCCTATGTGAAAACCTATGTTCCTATGTTTCTATTGTGGTTCAAAAATATGGACATACAATGATGAGGTCATAGCCATAAAAATCCAGTATTATCGAATTTTTTATTATACTGTTCAAACGTTCAACATCCAAATGAGAAAGAATATTTCATCGGGAGCTAAATGGGAAGATATAGTGGGGTACTCGCGCGCAGTGGTAATGGGCAACAGCATTGAAATATCAGGAACGGTAGCCGTGGATGGTGACAATAACCTGGTTGGAAAAGGTGATGCCTACGCACAGACTAAATTTATCTTGGAGAAGATCAGTGTGGTATTGAAAGATGCCGGGTTCACCTTAACCGATGTGGTGCGCACCCGCATGTTTGTTACCGATATTGCCAAATGGGAGGAGGTAGGCCGGGCTCACGGAGAATTTTTTAAGCTGATAAAACCGGCCACGTCCATGGTTGAAGTGAAGGGGTTGATATCCCCCGAATACTTGGTGGAGATTGAGGTTACGGCAATCCGGGAAACGACATGAATTCAGCGAATGACAAACGGAATAAGAAATCATAAACCACAGACCTCACCCCCGACCCCTCTCCGCCTCGGAGAGGGGAGCTTTCTTAAAGGACAACCTGAAACTTGTTCGGTAAGTGGGATTTAATGATCCTTTCTTCTGAAATCTTCAGTAAAAGTTCAACAAAGAGTCACCCCTCTCCTTTTTGGAGAGGGGCTGGGGGTGAGGTAATTATGGGCTGATTAAAAGCCATACATAATTGCCGTGAACCCTAAACCACAAATCATTTTTCTTTCCTATTTCGATTGTTAAATTGCTCACCTAATCTAAAATTCAAATCCTATGAAAATTACAGTTGTCGGGGCCGGAAACGTTGGGGCCACATGTGCCGATGTGCTTGCCTACCGTGAGGTAGCCAATGAAATCGTTTTGATCGATATTAAAGAAGGTCTTGCC
The DNA here is from genome assembly GCA_043767095.1 of Bacteroidota bacterium. Classification (GTDB taxonomy): domain Bacteria; phylum Bacteroidota; class Bacteroidia; order Cytophagales; family Cyclobacteriaceae; genus ELB16-189. The sequence continues at coordinate 2,460 of JAYUHI010000355.1, read as the reverse complement.
GAAGGCAAGGCACTCGATATCTGGCAGAAAGCTCCCATTAATTTGTACGACAGCCGAACAATCGGCTCAACAAACGATTACACCAAAACAGCCAACTCCGATGTAGTGGTGATTACTTCCGGGCTACCGCGAAAGCCCGGCATGACCCGCGATGATTTGATCGGCACCAATGCGGGCATCGTAAAAGTGGTGACGGAGAATATTGTTAAGCATTCACCCAACAGTATCATTATAGTAGTATCCAACCCGCTGGATGTGATGACTTACCAGGCACACCTGGTTTCAAAATTTCCCCGCACACGGGTTATGGGTATGGCTGGCATTCTCGACACGGCCCGTTATCGGGCATTCTTAGCCGAGGCGCTGAATATCTCACCAAAGGACATCCAGGCTATGATATTAGGCGGCCATGGTGATACGATGGTTCCGCTTCCGCGATATACAACCGTTGCGGGTATCCCCGTAACGGAGTTGATTGCTAAAGAGAAGTTGAATGCCATTATTGAGCGCACCAAAGTTGGCGGTGGTGAACTGGTGAAACTGATGGGCACGTCCGCCTGGTATGCCCCAGGCTCGGCTGCTGCCCAAATGGTTGAGGCCATTGTGAAAGATCAAAAGAGAATTCTTCCTGTTTGCATTAAGCTGGAAGGAGAGTATGGCATTGACAATTGTTACCTCGGTGTGCCGGCAATCCTTGGCAAGAATGGAATTGAAAAAGTAATTGAACTGGATTTGAACTACGAAGAAAAAGATTTATTGGAAACCAGCCGCAAGCATGTTACAGAAGTGATGGAGGTGTTGGATAAGATTGGCAAGTAAGTTTGCCACCCTTGACCAGAGAAGTTTTGTCAGCCACGGTAATGATTTTGAACCACATAGGCACATAGAAACATAGAACTTTCACATAGGTTAAAATATTTTTCTATGTGCGCCTTTCTATGTGCCTATCTTTCTATGTGGTTCAAAAATTTTAAGCAACAAAGTATGGCCAAAGCCAATAGCTTACTCAACCTGACACAATTTTATTTTAGCCTTTCCAGGCGATTAGCCTTTTTATTTTGTCGATGAAAAGATTTAAAGCCATCCTCGAAAATCCAGAGCAGAAGATTGACATGGCCTACGTCTCCATTCCATTCAATGTTGAAAAAGAGTATGGCACCAGGGGTCAGGTTAAAGTAAAGGCTACTTTCGATGGACACCCTTACCGGGGGGTGATGGCGAATATGGGCACAGGGTGTCATCTTATTTTAGTGAGGAAAGATGTTCGCGAGGCCATTGGAAAAAAAGCTGGCGACAGGGTTGCCGTGACCATTGAAAAGGATGAGGAAGAACGGATTGTAGAATTATCGGAAGAGTTGAAGCGAGTGCTCTCCAAAAACGCAAAAGCCTATTCTATTTTTAACACTCTTTCCTATACCAACAGAAAAGAATACGCGGTTTGGGTTAAATCAGCTAAACGTGATGAAACGAAAATCAACCGGCTGAATGCCGTAGTTCCAAAATTATTAGCCGGAAAAAGAAACCCAAGCGAGAAATAGTTACTTCACCTTTATAGCCCGGTAAATTATCTCAGGTGAAAGTCCAAGCCTGAGTTTTGTTTGGCTATCAATCGCGAAAGCAAATTTCTCTTCATCAATGTCCAGCCCTGATTGTTTAATACGCTGCGGATAATCCTTCCCGTATTTCCTAACATGATCAGCCTGACCGAACAATTTTTCACGCTCACGCGGATCGGTAATGGAATTATCTTCAATGGTTACATCGGAGATTGGATTGAAAAACGGAACCAGTACGATGGCCCACCCGCCCGGCTTCAACACCCTCTTTATTTCGGTCAACGCTTTAATATCATCCTTCACGTGTTCCAGCACATGGTTACATAGCACTACATCAAATTGGCTTTCACGGAATGGCATATCATGAATATCCATCTTTACTTTGGCGAGTGGAGATTCAATGTCGGCAGTGATGTACCCAGCACCATGTTGTTGTTCAAATGGTTTCATGAAACAAGGTTCGGGAGCAATGTGCAACACCGACAATTTTGTCGCAAAAAAATTGGTCTTCTCTTTAAGGTATAGCCAGATCAACCGGTGGCGTTCCAGGCTCAGGCAGTTTGGGCAAAGGGCATTTGGCCTTGAACTTAACCGGCCGTAAGGAAGAAACTTCTTGTAATGCTTTTGGCAGATAAGGCACTCCACGTTATTCCCCGCATACATAAATCCCAGGAACTTTAGCCCTATTCCGCTAAAAAGCTGCAGGTATTTCCGGGGTACAAAGCGTGTCAGTATTGAGATTATTTTATTCACAGGCTGCGAATATAGAATTCAGATGGCAGAATTCGGAGGGGTATGGAATCATTCATAACTATCCGAAAGTCCACTTTATAAAATAGCGGAAAAAGTTCAAACCTTTGAGGTGTCTAAATCTTAAAAGAATGAGCCTCTTCCGCAGAAACAA
>JAYUHI010000354.1:0-9233 GCA_043767095.1 Bacteroidota bacterium | reverse complement strand
TTTACGAGTCAAAAGAATATTACCGGTTGTTGAGTGATGCCGATTACATTCTCAAAATCAAACCCGATACGGCCGTGGCTTTTGTTTTGAAAGGTCTGGCGCTCACCAAACTTCATCAGTTTGATAATGCCCTCGCTGCTTTTTCCAAGGCAATTCAATTGGAGCCAACCAACTCAGAACATTATGTAAACCGGGGAACCGTAAAATATTATCAGAAAAAATGGGATGAAGCCACTGCCGATTTTAAAAAATCACTCCAACTCCTGCCATCGCAGTCGAATGCCTTGAATGCATTGGGGCTGATTAAATCCGACAACCTCCAATTTGATTCGGCTCATTTTTATTTTGATCAAGCGCTTCAACTAACACCCAATCAACCCTACTTCCTGAATAACAAAGGGTTTGTTTACCTCCAGCAATTGCAATATGAGCAGGCTGTTGAATTGATCAACCAGAGCATAACCCTCGATCCGGATAACGCCTGGGCCTATCGCAATAAGGGCGTTTATTATTTATGGAAAGAAGACTATCCTAATTCCGTCCGGCTTTTAAAACAGGCTTTGACTATGGATGAGGACGTTGACCGGATCCATTTTTATTATGGACTGGCCTTGCTTAAAAATGGCGACTTGGTAAACGGATGCTTGCAACTTAAAAAAGCTATTGAAAACAAAGAAGGTAAGATTAGTGAAGCTGACTTAAAACGCTGCCGGTGAAGATTTCTTTTGAGGATTTAATACCCGGATTGACCGAGCGGCTGAAAAAAAAATTGCCTGGAGCATTGGCCCACAATGCCATGCGTGCCGTGCCTGTGGGATCCCTGATACCTAAGTTTGATCACAGCTCCCCGCCTAAACCAGGCAGTGTGTTGATTTTACTTTATGCAATGGGCGATCAAATTTTATTTCCCCTAACGCAGCGGCCAGAATACGGTGGCACTCATAGTGGCCAGGTAAGTTTTCCGGGTGGAAAAGCAGAGGCCGGTGAAGATGCCATTGCAACAGCGCTTCGTGAAGGCGAAGAAGAAATTGGCATTCGAGCGGCCGAGGTGAAAGTTATTGGCAGGTTATCTGATTTTTTTGTCATCCCTTCCAATTTTATGGTTACCCCTGTGGTTGGTTTTGCGAATTCCAAACCTGTTTTCAAGGCTGACCCGGTTGAAGTGGAAAAAATAATCATCGGAAATCTCAGCGATTTGATTCGCGATGATGCCATCCGGTCTAAAGAAATAGTAGCAGCCGGCCGCTTTCCGTTAATCGCCCCGCACTTTGAAATAGATGGGAATGTGGTGTGGGGTGCAACGGCTATGATGCTGAACGAATTGAGGATGATAGTCCGTGGAATGCTTTGAAATAGATTATGCAATAGAAAAATAGCCCCGACATTTATGTCGGGGAACAAATGAAAATAAACCAACAGGGCTTTAGCCCCAATATAATTTTGGCTGAAGCCAAGTTTTTATTCGTTTATTTTCCCCCGACCTGCTCCAAAGGAGTTCCTTTGGAAAAGGTCGGGGCAATTGCATAATCTGGCTTGAAACAGATCAATACGCAGCTAATTCCTGCAGGGCGAAATCCACTTCATTACAAAATTTTTTGACGCCCTGTGCAATATCACCAGAAAACTTATGGGTGGTCAACTCCCCCTCTAAATAATCGGCCAGCTCTTTGGTTTTCGACAGGCCCATCATGGTGAGGGATGGCTTTATGCGGTGGATATGCTGAGCTATTTTCTTTGTATTGGCATCTTTCAATCCATCCCTGATTCCAACCAATAAAGCTGGGGTGGCCTGGAGGAAGGAAGCCACCACTTCTTTTATGAAAACCTGATCGTTGCCCGATACTCTGGCCAGGAAAGAAAGATCGACTGTGGAAAATGACTTCCTTTTAAAAGCATGTTCACCATCAGGCAATACATTCTTAGACGCATTGATGAGATACTTTTCAAGCAAAGAAAAAAGTTCATCGGGGGTAAACGGTTTGCCCAGGTGGTCGTTCATGCCCGACCTCAGGCATTTCTCTATCACCTTGTTGGTGGCGTTGGCCGAGAGTGCAATGATGGGCAAATCGCTAAGTGATTCGATGGCCCGAATGGCTTTCGAAGTTTCAAACCCATCCATCACAGGCATTTGAATATCCATTAAGATCAAATCAATTTTTGTGCTTTTCAACTTACCCAATGCCACCATTCCGTTTTCAGCCATTTCAATTTTACAACCACTGGTTTTTAATATGCTTCCTGCATAAAGCCTGTTGATGTCGTTGTCTTCCACCAATAAAATAGTGAAGTTGCTTAAGTCAATAGTCGGTATGGCCCTTTGGCTCAATCCCTGAATGCCTGACGCGGTCGCCTCTGTTTCGCCTGCCTCGTATGGAATGGCTACCGTAAAAGTTGACCCATAATTTTCTTCGCTCTTTACTTTTATCCATCCTTTTTGTAATTCCACCAATTGCTTCACTATGGTGAGGCCAAGCCCGGTGCCGCCATATTTCCTGGTCACGCTGGCATCGGCCTGACTAAAACTTTCGAAAATGGTTTCCAGTTTTTCTTTCGGAACGCCAATGCCCGTGTCGGTAACATCAAATTGCAACAGGCTTTTGTTTTTCACAGATTTAATAACCGAAACACTCAGTCTGATTGACCCATGGTGGGTAAACTTCAGTGAATTGCCAATCAGGTTTATCAGAATTTGATTGAGCCTCACGGGATCGCCCATAAAAATCCCTTTGGCTCTGTCATCAATAAAATAGGAGAGGTCAAGGTTTCGGGTGAGGGCCTGCGATTTGAATGAACCCATCAGGGAAGCGATCAGATCCTGCATATTAAACCCGATCCGTTCAAACTTCAGTTTCCCGGATTCAATGGACGATAAATCTAAAATATCATTGATGATAACCTTGAGATTTTCAGAAGCGCTTTTGATGGCGTTTAAATACGTTTTCGAATCCTCAATTGACGGATTATTACTAAGCAGGGTGGCCATGCCCGAAATGCCATTAATGGGCGTGCGAATTTCATGGCTGATGTTGGCCAGAAATAGTTCGCGGGCTTTCTGGGCACCGAGTAATTCTGCGGCATCTTTTTTTCGCTGCGTAATATCGCGGCAGTCCATGATGAGTCCGTTCAATCCACCCTTTTGCTTCAAGTTGATGGAGTTGAATTCTAAAAACCGGTAGGTGCCATTCTTGCAAAGAAATTGAAATTCTACCCCTTTGAAATACGGTTTCTTTTTGCAGACGTTGAATTTCTTTTGGATTTCAACCCGTTCGGAAGGATGAATGAATTCGAAAAAATTTTTCCCTACCAGGGCTTTATTACTGTAGCCAAGGGTTTCTTTAACGGACGAATTATGATATAAAAAGTTGGCTTCGTAATCAAGCACAAAAATTATATCCGATCCATCTTCTACTACCGATTCGTAGAAGAGACCCTTTTTTACGTACGTGCTCAATAGTTTCATCCCTGCAATCGCAAATTAAATCCCCCTCACTTCCATTTCTTTCAGGTAGCGGTATATGGACGATTTGCCAATGTCGAGCCGGTCGGCCACATCCAATACATTGTTATCATATTTGTTGAGATAGGTTCGAATAATGTGGTATGTGTATTCCTCCAGCGTCATTTCCTTCATCAGGTAGGCGCGGTCGTTGGGGGCGTTGCCAAAAGAAATATCCGAATCTTTAATCTCACTGTTTTCGCAGAGCACGGCTGCCAGTTCAACCACCGACCGCAGTTCGCGCACGTTTCCGGGATACACGTAGCCCATCAATTTTTGCTGGGCTTCGGGACTGAGTTTGATTTTATTCATTTGATTCTCCTTCGTAAACTGATCGAGGAAAAATTTGGCGAGAATTAAAATGTCGTTCCCTCTGTCGCGCAATGGAGGCAGCGAAATAGGCAAGCCCAGCAAGCGGTAATATAAATCTTCGCGGAAACGGCCTGCCTTCACTTCTTCCAGCAGGTTTTTATGGGTGGCCACAACAATGCGCACGTCCAGCTTAATAATTTGATTGCTGCCAATGCGTGAAACTTCTTTCTCCTGTAACACCCGAAGCAGTTTGGCCTGGAGGCTTTGGTCAAGTTCGCCAATTTCATCCAGGAACAGCGTACCTTCATCGGCCTCTTCAAATTTTCCTATCCGTTTATTGATGGCCCCGGTAAACGCTCCCTTTTCATAGCCAAACATTTCGCCTTCAAGCAACTCACGGGGAATGGCCGCCACATTGATGGCTACAAAAGGTTTGTTTTTTCTTTTGGAATTATAGTGAATGGCCTTGGCCACTAATTCTTTTCCCGTTCCTGTTTCTCCGTAAATGGAAACGGTGATGTTGCTCTTAACGGCCTTCTCCAGCAAGTCGAAGACTTTTTTTAATGTCGCGCTGTTGCCGATAATGCTTTTTTCAAATTCATACTTAACCGAAATCTCTTGCTTGAGGCGGTCAATTTCACGAACCAAAGTGGTTTTGTTTAAGGCATTGGCCACCGAATTGAGTATGCGGTCTTTCGCCTCCTGATCTTTGACTATATAATCGAAGGCCCCCATCTTTAGCAGGTTCACGGCTGTTCCTATCTTCTCCTGGGCTGACACAACAATTACGTTGATGGATTGATCAAAATCGCGAATGGCCTTTAACACTTCTTCGCCTTTCAAATCGGGCAGGGAATAATCGAGAGTTACCACATCGGGTTTCTGATGTAACTGCCCTATTAATTCCTTGCCTGTAGCAAAAAAGTAGGGTTCATAATCCGGGTTTAAACCGAAAACATATCGGAGAAACTTCGTGTAGGTGGGGTCGTCCTCCACCACAAAAATCTTTATCGGGTTTGATTCTTTCATTGCAAGCTTACTATTCCACAATTTAAATTATACTCAAATATTTTAAAATTAACTTTATTCTGTGATTTTTATGTAATTAATTATGATTCCTGAGCTTAATAAACTGAATAGTGAAGAATTGGAACTGCTGATTAAAGCGCCCCTTTTGGTTAGTATTCTGGTAGCGGGGGCCGATGGCCAGATTGACCGGAATGAGATCAAAGGGGCCATGGACAGCGCGAAGAAAAAGACAAAAAGTAAAAGCTCGCTTCGGGCCTACTACGGAAGTGTTTCTGAAGATTTTGAAGATAAATTAAAATTACTCATTCAAAATTATCCGGATTCTGCCGGGAAGCGGGGCGAGCAAATTTCGGCAGAGTTAGAAGGCTTGAACGCTATTTTCAATAAAGTGCATGGAAACCTTTCCATTGAAATTTACAACAGCCTAAAGAGCCTGGCTCTCAAAATCGCCAAATCATCAGGCGGTTTCTTTGGCTTGAAATCCGTTGGCGAAGAAGAGGCACGTTTTGTCGAGCTTAACATGATCAAGCCCCCGGCTTCCCTTCGGTAATGGCCGGGCGCAGTACGGGGCTGTTTGGAATTTCCGACTTGCCATTCCGGCTTGTCTTTTTAATGTGGCTCACCTTCACCGTTCAGTTTTATACGCAATGGAATCTTTTCTTTTTAGGAGTGAAGCCGCACAACTTTTTTGGCTTGATTGGCATACTTACCGGGCCGCTTATCCATTCGGGCTTTTATCATATTGTCTCGAACTCTGTTCCGCTGCTTTTCCTGGGCACCGTACTTTTTTTCTTTTACCAGGAAATCGGTAAGGCGGTTTTTTTCAGTAGTTATTTTATCCCTAACATCCTGGTGTGGCTTTTTAGTCCCCGCGCCACCTTTCACATTGGGGCAAGCGGGATGATTTATTCTTTGGCCGCTTTCCTCATCCTATTCGGTATTTTGAGAAGGGACTTTTTATCCTTACTGGTCTCGGCAGCAATCCTGGCTATCTACGGAAGTATTTTTTTATATGGACTGCTTCCGCAGGATGTTTCAGTATCCTGGGAGGCACATTTGGGAGGCGCGATCACTGGCGTTGGGGTGGCGGTGTATTTTTATCAGAGAGAGGACGTAGGGGTTAGGCATTAGGGATTGGGGATTAGGGATTGGTCGCAGGCTACTTTTAGATTCACGGACAATTAATGTAATTCGCGCCTGAATGGACTCAACAGTTAAAAAGCTTATCGATGAAATAAAGAAAGGCAAATGCAGCCCGGTTTATTTCCTCCAGGGTGAGGAAGATTATCATATCGATTTGATTTCGTCATACCTGGAGAACAACCTCCTGAGCGAGAGCGAGAAGAGTTTCAACCAGGTAATTTTATACGGTAAGGAGGTTACTGTTGCCAACATTCTCACCAACGCCAGACGTTTTCCCATGATGGCCGAGAGGCAATTGGTGATTGTTCGCGAAGCGCAAGAAATTCCCGACCTCAATAAGGAACTGGGTACTAAACTTCTGCTTGATTATTTTGAGCGGCCCGTTCCTTCCACGGTGCTGGTGCTGTGTCACAAACACAAAACATTAGATAAGCGCAAGGAGCTGGGAAAAAAAGCAGACCGGTTTGATTGGGTGCACACCTTCAAAAGGCCATACCAAAATCAATTGCCTGAATTTGTTTACGAATATTTCGCGGAGAAGGGCTTTAAAGCAGAACCACAGGGCATTCAGGCTTTGTGCGAATATGTTGGCAATGACCTGAGCCGGATAGTCAATGAGATTGATAAATTGTTAATCGGGAAAACACCGGGCGAAGCCATTACTTCAACTTATATCATGGCCCGCGTAGGTATCAGCCGGGAGTACAACATCTTTGAGCTGCAAAAAGCAATAAGTTCACGCCAGGTTAAGAGTGTGTTTCAAATCGTTCAGTACTTTCAGTCTAACACCAAACGAAACCCAGTGATTGTTACCGTAGCGTTTTTCTACTCCTTCTTCAGCAAATTGTTGGTTGCTGCTTATGCCAATGATAAATCGGAGCGGGGCCTGATAACCGAATTGAAAATGAGCCCGTATGCCGCGAAAGATTATGCTGCAACCCTAAATCTTTACTCGGTAAGCCAAATTCGGCAGGCCATCAGCCTCATCAAAACGGCCGACTTAAAACTAAAAGGAGTGAACACCGGAAGTGGTGAGGATGAAGCCCAAATATTGCAGGAACTGATGGTGGGCATCATGGCCCGGTAACCTGGGGATTGGGGTAGTTTTTCTGGCCTGGAGTTTGTCTTATCTGCCCTATATTTATTTAATTCTGAAACCGAAAAAGTTATATTTGTCAACTTCAAACTACCAGCACATATGAAACCGGTAATCTTCACATGTTTAATTCTTTTATCATCCTTGTTCGTCCATGCTCAAACCTATGAAGACCTTATAGGAAAAGGCGATGACTTTTATGCGGCCAAAAACTACCCCGAGGCCATTAAAACATTTACTCAGGCCATTGCCCTGGAGCCCAATTTTGCCAAAGGTTATTGGTACCGGGGCGATGCCAACAGGGAAACCAAAAATTTTGAAGAGGCTATAAAAGATTACTCAACAGCCATCACTATTGAACCCAAAAACGCTAAATTCCATAAACTGCGGGGCGATAGTTATTATGACTTAAAACAATATGCCCAGGCTGAAAAAGATTACACGAAAGGCATTGAGCTTGATCCTAAAAATGCCACCCTCTGGCTTTACCGGGGCGACTGCTATCAATTATTGAAACAAAATGACAAAGCCTGCCCCGATTATAAAAAAGCCCAGGAGTTAGGTTCAAGGAGCGCCAAAACACAGGCTGGCAAGCTCAAGTGCGAATGGGTAAACCACATGGTTGGCGGAAAACCTTGCCCCACAGGCGAAGTGGCAATTTCAAAAATTGAAGTTGATCCCCTTACTGGTGCAGTCGTCACTTCAAAAGGGTTAAGCTATGATAAGTATGAAATAAAAAATGCATCGGGAAGCGAGTATATCAGCGGGCCTGAAGTGGCATTGGGTGAAACCATTGTATTGACGCTGATCAATCCAAAAGGATTTTGCTCTGATACTGATGGGGTGATTTTCATGGGGTCAGGCCATGAAACCCGTGAAGTAGGCGGCAGAGAGATTGATAAGGTGCACAATATTTATAAGGAAGACCAATCGTTTCCTCCGGATCAAACTAAAACATTGTCCGTCAATTTTAAAGTTGCCGCTCCCATGGTTGCAGGAAAAAGTTACGACATGAGGGCTCATTTTTTCGATACAAAAGGGAATGGAGAAATTTTTATAGAAATGCCAATAAAAGTTACCGCTAAAACTTTAAGCGCTCAAAAATTTATTAGTACCAACGGAACAGTTGGGCCGGGAATGATCAGCGCAGCGGTGGAGGGTGAAATAACCGGGATGGCGCTTCATCACAAAGGACATGGAGGGGAAATTCAGTTTAATGCCCTCGAAGTTGAAAACCATTACACGTTAACTGCAAATGATGTGAAGAAGCTGAATAAACATTCACATTTTATGTTCCGGTTTATTGATGATAAGGGTGAGGTATCCATTGAGCACAGTGGCAAAGCCATTTTTCACGGTGAACATGTTAAACTCGATTTTTCTACGGCAGGGGTCAAGCCTGGCAAATACATTTTATGGCTGAAGATCCAGGAAGTTGAAGCCCATCAAAACATTGGAATTTTAGTGCCGGTTGTAGTGAAGTAGGCATTGGGTATAGGGTATTAGGCATTAGGTATAGGGCATTAGGCATAACACCCGGATTACTTTTTCAAGCCTCCATTCAATGCTCATGGCTCAAGGTTCAGGACAGTCAACTCAGGGCTATGGACTTCTCCTATAATTATTTAGCTTTGATGCCGATCTGTATTTTTTCAGGCTACTAACATTTTTTAAACTGATCGCCATAATAAACAGTAGCATTTCGGGTTTTACCGTGAAAGCCATAATGAGGGTTTACATAATCGCTTTCTCTTTTTTTAGCTTAACAGGCTTCAGTCAGGATACAGCGCCCCAACAAAAACTAGAACAATCGTTCACCTCCATCCTGGCGCTTTTCAATGGAGAGCATTATCAGGCGGTCATTCCGGCCATACACGCCTATTTTAAGGATTTCGGTCAGAAAACGGTTTACCATCCGGAGCTGCGGTACTTTGAAGCCATAGGTGTTGCACGCTTAAATCAAAAAGATGCTGAACAAAAGCTTACCCGGTTTGCCGAAGAATTTCCTGCAGACTCAAGGGTGACTGCTTCACAATTTGAAATTGCCTCACTTCTGTATCGCAATAAGAATTATCAGAGGGCTTCGGAGAAATTGAATGGGCTGGATTTTAACAAACTATCGAAAAGGCAAGACCTGGAAGCGCGTTTTATGTTGGG
>JAYUHI010000353.1:0-1580 GCA_043767095.1 Bacteroidota bacterium | reverse complement strand
TATGTACTGTTACATTACAAGGTCTCCCAAAAAATTGATTGCTGGGTGCGCTGGGCAAGAACACGCTACCTGGATCGGGAAGCGATTGGGAGCGGCCCGGAACAAATCGATGGGAATACCAGAAATGATACTAAATTTCAGGTTCGAATAAGGTTTTGAGCTTTTTGAATCCCTGATCTATGCATGGTGCAGCGCATATTACCCCCGAAGTTGGAATTGTCCTGGCCATCGGCCTGGCGATTTTCATTGTCGTTTACCGACTAATCTTCAGAGCGCCCCGAAAGTAAGAGGACAAAAAAGCGGCAACTCTTGGATTTTCACATCAGTTGTGCTTAGTTTAACGATCTGATACCTATTGGATTAACCCTCCATGGTATTTATCTGACTTAAACTGACTTTGCCATGAGAAAAATTAACAGCTTACTCGTTCTGATCCTTCTATCACTAATTCTCCTTTCAGCCGCCTCCATTGCATTTTCTCAAACAAGCAAAAAAACCCTTGAATTGGGAGAATTCAAAAGCATCTATGTCAACTCCAGCTACACCGTAATGCTCAAGCAAACGAACAAGCAGGAAGTGGTTGTCGAAGCGTTGTCAGAGATTATGGAATTGAGCGAATTTAAGGTTGAGAATGGAATTTTAATGATCAGCATTGAGCGCAAACCAGAAACTACCAATAAAAGTATTTGGTCAAGGATTGATGACATCAAGGTCAACCCCACCATGAAAGTGTATGTTAGTATGAAAAATATAGCTGAGTTGCAGGTCAACGGCGCCGGGAAGATCGTTTCAGAAAACTCACTTGCGTCCGATCAACTTGTTTTGGGTATTTCAGGGAGCGGAACCATGGACGTTGATATCAAAGGAAACGTGGTGAAGGCTGAACTCAGTGGATCCGGTACTTTAACACTGCGCGGCTATGCTACTTCACTTGATGCCTCCTTGAGTGGCAATGGCAACCTGAAAGGCTTTGATTGTCCAATCGAATCAAGCAAAATAAAAGTGACAGGAAGTGGTTCAGCAGAATTAAATGTTACGGCAACCGCTGAAGCATTTGTGTATGGCTCGGGGAGTATCAAACTCAAGGGCAACACCAAGGAGCTCACTAAAAAAGTATACGGCACAGGTACAGTTGACCGCGCATATTAAAAACGATTTCCAAAAATATCACAGCCAGATGTTGCCATTTGTTGCGTCGGTTATTCAGACCGCTCCTGTTTTTTTCGACAAATCGAAAACCCTACAAAAGATTGGCCAACTCATTAAGCAGGCCTCGAAGGAGAAAGCAAAACTTATATTATTCCCTGAAGTATTGATCCCTGGTTACCCGCGTGGGTTAATCTTTGGCACTACGGTAGGTGGTCGCACACCGGAAGGCAGGGAGTTATTTCTGCGCTACTGGGAAAATGCAATTGAAGTTCCCGGAAAGGAGACGCTTCAAATTGCCAAATGGGCAAAAGATGCAAAGGCTTACGTGGTGGTCGGCGTTACCGAAAAGGATTCAGTTAGCGATACCTTGTATTGTTCTTTGCTTTACTTCTCACCGGAAGGTCGCATGATCCATCGCCATCGCAAATTAA
>JAYUHI010000352.1:0-3908 GCA_043767095.1 Bacteroidota bacterium | reverse complement strand
ACCACGCCTGATAAGTCACTTCATGGCCGCCAAAGGTTATGGCTTTAAGAATTGTATTCTTTCCATAATACCCTCCGCTGATATAGTAAGAAGACAGATCGGATGAGGCACGATCCACATATCCATCTGAAAGTATCTTTGAAACCTTAGCATCAAACGCCCAGTGGTTGTTGATCAATCCTGTTCCTGCACGGGCGGTGTAACGCTGGGAGTTGAAAGAACCACGAGCAATAGTAACATCGGCATAAGGATCAACATTCAATGAATTTGTTTGCAAGTTCACCGAGGCACCGAAAGCGCTTCCACCGTTGGTGGACGTGCCCACCCCGCGTTGAATCTGAATACTCTGCGTTGATGATGCCACATCTGGAATGTCAACCCAAAATGTTCCCTGGCTTTCACTGTCGTTATAAGGAATGCCGTTGATGGTTACATTAATTCTTGTGGCATCGCTTCCGCGGATGCGCAAGCCGGTGTAACCAATGCCCGCACCTGCATCGGAAGTAGTGACCAGGGAAGGTGTCCAGTTTAACAAGATCGGAAGGTCTTGTCCGAAATTCTGTTTTTGAATGGTGGGTTTATCTACGTTGGTAAAAGTGAAAGGAGAATTTTCATTGACACGTGTTCCCTGCACAATCACCTCTTCTTTAAGAACGGAAGCTGCGATCATTTCAACATTCAGCGTCAGATCACGATCAACAACAATGGATTGGCTCCACTCTTCATAACTAACAAATCGCACGCGTAAGGTAACGGTGCCTGATGTTACATTCTGAAAACCGAATTTGGCTTCAGCATCAGTTACAGTATTTTGATTTGTACCTACCAACTGAATCGTGGCGCCTGCAAGGGGTTCCCCGGTTCGGCCGTCAAACACACGGCCACTCAGCGAGTATTGAGCGAAAACAGTAACAGAGCAAACGCTCAAGACTGTCATCCATAATAATTTTAACATGATTTTTACTTTTTTAACGACAGGCAATGGGGACTGCCTGCCTGATTTATTTCTCCCGCTCATTAGCGGGAGATTTGCCTTCCCTTCGGCCGCATTACCGGCATCAGGTTTTGTGGGTATAATCTCAGCCCGTGATTTTAAGGCACCCCTAACTGATGACAAAGATGGGAGAAACTTTGCGGGTTTTGCAAGTTTGGAGGAATGATTTATTCCAGGGAATAAAAAAATGATCGGGTATATGTTGAGGGGTTCCAACCTTGTGAAGGTTGGAACCCCTTGATCTGATATTTCAGGGAAGCAAACTTGTGATGTTGTTAAATCGATTTAGCCCTGTTCCAATACTCATCCATTTCGGCCAGGGTCATTTCACCCATTTTCTTGCCGTCCTTCGCGGATTCGGTTTCGAGAAATTGAAACCGCTTGATAAATTTTTTGTTAGTGCGCTCCAGGGCTTCTTCCGGATCGATGTTGATGAAGCGTGCATAGTTTACCAGCGAAAAAAGTAAATCGCCAAACTCGGCCAGTGCCTTTTCTTTATTGATCGCTTCGTTCGATTCTGCATTGTACTCACTTTTGAATTCCTGCATCTCTTCTTCCACCTTTTGCCAGACTTGTTCTTTCTTCTCCCAATCAAAACCAACACCGCGGGCTTTGTCCTGTATGCGGATGGTCTTAACCAGGGCGGGCAACGATTTAGGCACACCTTCCAACACCGATTTATTTCCGGTGCGCAGCTTAATTTTCTCCCAATTCTCTTTCACGGTTTGTTCGTCTGTGGCAATCACATCACCATACACGTGCGGATGGCGTTCAATCAACTTGTCGCAAATGCTGTTGAGCACATCGGCCATGTCGAAGTGCTTTTGTTCGGAAGCAATTCGCGCGTAGAAAGCCAGGTGCAGCATCAGGTCGCCCAATTCTTTTTTCACTTCTTTCCAGTCGGCCTCCAGAATAGACTCAGAGAGTTCATAGGTTTCTTCAACGGTGAGGTGGCGCAGCGTTTCCATAGTTTGTTTTTTATCCCAGGGACAATTTTCGCGAAGTTCATCCATCACGGTCAGCAGCCTGTCAAATGCATCCAGTTTAGCTTTTCTGTTTAAATCGGGTGTGGAGAAGGGTTTTTTCAAGGATTGAATTTTTAAATGTGCTGATGTGTTGATGAGCTGATGTTGTACTTTTGTAATTCAAAAATCGTAAATCTAAAATCATAAATCTAAAATCCGGTTTATGGCTGTTTTTCTTCTCACGCTTGCTGTTTTCGCCTTGTTCTTCATTTTGATGAGTGTTCGCCTGATTTTTATTAAAGGAGGAGAATTTCGAGGCACTTGTGCGACACAAAGTCCTTACCTGGCGAAGGAAGGAATTACGTGTGGAATGTGTGGCAAGGTATTGGGCGAAGGAGACACTGCATGTGGTGATCCGGAGAAGGCTGCCATCGACCTCCCAAAGTTCTCCAAACAGTAATTCATTCATTCATCCTAAATCCTACTTATTTTGACCCTCATCAAATCCATCTCCGGCATTCGAGGCACCATAGGCGGCAAACCTGGTGATTCACTTACCCCTGTTGATGTTGTAAAATTTTCGGCTGCGTTCGGCACTTGGGTAAAATCCCGGAAAGGAAAAAAAATTGTGATCGGTCGCGATGCGCGAGTCTCAGGCGAGATGGTGAGCGCCCTGGTATCATCTACGTTGCAAGGACTTGGAATTAATGTTATTGATTTAGGATTATCCACCACCCCAACGGTTGAAATAGCGGTGACGATCGAGAAAGCAGGAGGAGGAATTGTTTTAACGGCCAGTCATAACCCTATGGAATGGAATGCGCTAAAGTTGTTGAACGAAAAGGGAGAATTTATTTCGGATGAGGATGGCGCTGAAGTATTGCGGTTAGCTGAAATGGAAGCTTTTGAGTTTGCACCCGTTGAACAGTTAGGAAAATACAAACGGAAGGATGGCTATATCGATAAGCATATTGAATTGATTTTGAAATACCCTTTGGTTGATGCTAAGGCAATCAAGAAAGCTAATTTTAAAATTGCTGTTGATGCCGTTAACTCCACCGGTGGCATTGCAATTCCTCGTTTGCTCAAGGCCCTTGGTGTAAAAAAAATTAAGAAGTTGTATTGCAAGCCCAATGGAAAATTTCCGCACAATCCCGAACCACTCCCCGAAAACATAAAAGAGATATCGAAGGTGGTGAAGAAAGGAAAATTTGATTTAGGTATTGTTGTCGATCCCGATGTTGACCGTTTGGTTTTGGTGATGGAAAATGGAAAACCATTCGGAGAAGAATATACGCTGGTGGCTGTTGCCGATTATGTGCTATCGAAGCGAATGGGCGACACAGTTTCGAACCTGTCCTCCACGAGAGCCTTGCGCGATGTCACTGAAGCCTCTGCAGGAGTGTACTCACCGGCTGCAGTAGGAGAAGTGAACGTAGTTGCCAAAATGAAAGAAGTGAAAGCGGTGATTGGAGGCGAAGGTAACGGTGGAATCATTGTTCCCGACTTTCACTACGGTCGCGATGCACTCATAGGCATTGCGCTGTTCTTATCGCACCTTGCTAAATACAAAAAGAGAATATCCAAACTCAAAAAAGAGTATCCACAATATTTTATATCGAAAAATAAAATTGAACTGGCCAACGCAGGCTCCTTGGCCCCCAAAGGCCTGCCTGCCGGACAGGCAGGGGGAACCGCCAGCGCGCAATCCATTGATATTGAAAAAATCTTGAAAGCTGTTCAGGAGCAATACAAATCGGAAAAAATAAACCTGACTGATGGCGTGCGCATCGATTTTGAAAAGGAAAGGGAGTGGGTACACCTGAGGAAATCAAACACCGAGCCGATCATTCGGATTATTGCTGAGGCAAAAACAGAAAAACGGGCTGCTGCATTGTCGAATCAGTTAATCACAGATCTGAAAGAAATCACCAAGGCTTAACAACCCG
>JAYUHI010000351.1:0-1584 GCA_043767095.1 Bacteroidota bacterium | reverse complement strand
AAATCATTTCAGTTTACCCAAACCCGGCACGGGAACCGTTCATTATCAAGTTTTATGTTCCGGGATGGAAGGAGAATTATTATGCCGATATTGAGCTTGTAGATTTGACAGGAAGAAAGGTCAGCAAAATTTTTTCCGGTACAGTTGAATCAGGAATAAGAGAAATAGTAATGGATAAAACTCAGTTGACCGCAAGTGGACTGTACATGGTTGTTCTACGTTGCGGGGCTGCGTCCTCCGTTGCAAAGGTTTTATTTGAATAGTGGATTTGATATAAGCAGAAGTAACAGCACAATTTTGAACCACATAGGCCTGCCTGCCGGACAGGCAGACACATAGACACATAGGGGTTTCACATAGTTTACAAATATCTATGTGTTCATTTTCTATGTACCTATCTTTCTATGTGGTTCAAATATCAATCGAACAACAAAATTAAAAGCATATGAAAAAATCAATCACACTTCTTATCGCTCTTGCATCCGTCATGACCATGGGCCAGCAGGTAATCACCGGAAAAAGCAATGAGATCGATTTAAAGATTGGAGCTGCGGCCGAAACAAAAAAAATAAACTTTGCGGAACTTGGTTTGTCGAAAGAGAGCCTCCCCAAATACCATGCGCTGATCATGGGTGTCTCAAAATATAAAAACGAGGGGCCAGGATTACCCAACCTCGAACAGCCTGTGAAAGATGCCGAACGGCTGGCACAGGTGCTGAAGACCAAATATTTTTTCGAGGAAGGAAATATAAAAGTGCTTACCAACCCCACCCGCAGTGGAGTGATTGGCGCGCTGGAGCATTTAGCAGAACAGGTGACCGAGCGCGATAACGTGATGGTGTTTTATGCCGGCCATGGGTATTTTGATAAGGCCAAAGATTTTGGATACTGGCTCCCCTCGGATGCCGACACCAAGGACAAAAGCACGTGGATTCCCAACAGCACGTTAAAAGATTATTTGGGAGCGATCAAATCCAAACACACGTTGTTAATTGCCGATGCCTGTTTTAGCGGAAGCATATTCAAATCGCGAAACGTGGATGCAGCCACTATGATTATTAAGTTCAACGAACTCTACAAAGACAAAAGCCGAAGGGCCATGACCAGTGGAAATCTTACGACCGTTCCCGACAAAAGTGCATTCATCGAATTCCTGATTAAAAAACTGGAAGATAATGAGGACGTTTTCCTTCCCGCGCGCTTGCTCTTTTCACGACTGTATGAACCTGTTTCCAACAACGCCACATCCACACCGCAGTTTGGAGTAATCCAGGGAGTGGGTGACGAGGGTGGGGATTTTATTTTTATTAGGAAGGATTAATAAGTTGAATTTGATTGGATCACCAGATTTCAATACTCAATCTATCAATACACCACCATTACTTCTTCCAATTTTTTACGCTCCAGCTTAGGAACGTAAACTTCACCGGCAGGAAAGCCAACGGGGATTAATAAAAATGGTCGTTCATTCTCCGGGCGCTTCAGAATTTTAGAAAGAAAGTTCATGGGGCTTGGCGTGTGGGTAAGGGCAACTAACCCGGCATGATGAATGGCAGCCAGCAGAAAACCGCAAGCCAGGCCAAC
>JAYUHI010000350.1:0-9272 GCA_043767095.1 Bacteroidota bacterium | reverse complement strand
GCTTTTCGGGGATCACCAACGCCAGTGTCTTTTGTAACCTGCGTCCATTTGCGCTCGCTCCAGCCCCACCCTTCGCGCATGGCGCTGAAGCGGAATTTCTTGGCCGCTCCATCGCCTGCTTCGGAAAGTGGTCGTACCAAATGAGGTGTTAAGTGCATAATTACGCTCGTCTCCATTTCACCGGCATGGTCGTCTTTATTTTCAAAAAACAATTTCTGGTCAACCGATTGAAACCAGTTGCACGAACAAATAAACATGGCCGGGTATTTCAAACTCAACTCGCGGATAGGGTTGTTAAAATTGTTCGCACCATGGCTGTTGAAAATAATCAACTTGAGAATGCCCTGCCGGTTGAGGGTATTCACCACATCGTCCAGCACGGCCAGTTGGGTGCTGGGGTTCATGTTGATATCGAGCGTAACATCAAACTGGCCGGTGTTCACACCGAAAGGAATGACAGGAAGTACAATCACTTTGTTCCCACGCTCCCACGCCAGGCGTGCTCCCTCTGCCGCCACTTGTTCCGCCTCAATATTATCCGTGCCATAAGGCAAATGATAATTGTGCGCTTCGCAAGCTCCCCACGGAAGAACGGCTACTTCAAATTTAGTTTCCTGGATACTCTTCCAGTTGGTTTCAGAAAGGATGTAGGGTCGCATATTTCAATTTCAGATTTATAACATTATAACTTTTAGATTGAGTCGTCTGACGGCTTGGAGCCGTCTGACGACTAAACCGAGTGAGATGAGGCCTTAGAAATTCGGAGACAACAAATACTTCGAATAAAAATCATCAATGGCTTTCACTGCTTCCTTCGGGCTATCTACAACACTGAAAAGAAAAAGATCCTCCGCATTGATGTTATGCTCTTTTTTGAGAAGGGTGCTTTTTATCCACGTCATCAATCCTTTCCAATACGATTTGCCGACCAGCACAATCGGGAATCGACCTATTTTTTTGGTTTGGATCAGCGTAAGCGCTTCAAACAATTCATCGAGCGTGCCGAACCCACCGGGCATCACCACAAACCCCTGTGAGTATTTCATGAACATCACCTTGCGAACAAAAAAGTAATCGAAGTTGATGATTTTATCTGTGTCAATATACATGTTGCCCTTCTGCTCGAACGGCAAAAAAATATTTAGCCCCACCGATTTTCCTCCCGCCAGTTTGGCGCCCTTGTTTGCTGCTTCCATAATACCCGGGCCCCCACCGGTTATCACCCCATAGCCTTCCCGTACCAAACCTGCGGCAATCTCCTGTGCTTTTTGATAATAAATATGGTTTGCCTTTGTTCGGGCTGACCCAAAAATGGTAACGCACGGCCCAATCTTAGCCATCTTATCAAATCCATCGACAAACTCCGACATTACCTTGAAAATAACCCAGGAGTCCGAACTCTTGATTTCACTCCAGTCTTTGTCTTTAAATGCCTGCCGGATTTTTTTCTCTTCTTCCAGAACAACTTTCATTTTATCTTGGAGGGGTGTAATCTTTTTAGTCGCCATATTCTCTTATTTACCGACAAGTTAAAAAATGAAATTGAAAAGACTATTGGTTTGGAGCGTGCCTTTGACGGCCCTTCTGTTTTTCTGCGCTTGTACTGCTGAAAAGAAAGGTCAGGAAACAGACTGGACATTGCTTCCCTTTGAGAAAGTGGATAGCGTCAATCCGGTTTTGCTTCCGGGCGATAATACTTTCACCTGCCCAATCCTTAAACAAGAAATAAAATGGGAAAATAAAGATGTGTTCAACCCGGCTGCTGTTGTTAAGGATAACAAGGTGTATTTGGTTTATCGTGCCGAAGATACGATCGGGCGATTCAATGGCACTTCGCGATTGGGTTTGGCGGTGAGCGAAGATGGGTATCATTTCATCAAAGAACCAACACCCATTTTCTTTCCGGATAACGACTCGATGAAAATGTATGAATGGGAGGGAGGTGTGGAGGATCCTCGGATTGTAGAAAACGAGGCAGGCCAATATATCCTAACCTATACCGCTTACGATGGAACCATCGCGCGACTGTGTCTCGCGGTTTCAGATGATCTTCACCGATGGAAAAAAATGGGCACCGTGTTGCATGGAAAGTATAAAAACCATTGGAGTAAATCAGGGGCGATCGTGGCGAGGCGCGAAGGCTCCCAAATCATCGCACAGAAAATCAACGGACGCTATTGGATGTATTTTGGCGATACCAATTTATTTCTTGCCTGGAGCGAAGATTTATTTCATTGGACTACGGTTGAGGAAAACAATGATCTTAAGCCAGTGTTAAGACCAATGCCTAAGCGGTTCGACAGCCGGTTAGTGGAAAGCGGGCCGTATGCCTTGATCACCGAAAAAGGAATATTACTGATTTACAATGGAATGAATTTAGACTCCGGTGGCGATCCTAATCTTCCACCCGGTGCTTATTGTGGCGGGCAAGCGTTGTTTGATTTAAAAGACCCATCCAAACTTATCAATCGCCTTGATCAATACTTTATCAAGCCCGACAGGCCTTATGAAATATCGGGACAGATAAATCAAGTGTGCTTTTTGGAAGGGCTGGTTTATTTCAAAGGTCAATGGTTTTTGTATTACGGCACAGCTGATTCGAAGATTGCGGTGGCGGTGTCCAACTCAACTCTCCACTAAACTCGTTTCGCACAGAGGTCACAGAGTCCACGGAGTTCTATTTCTGTATTCCTCCGTGAACTCCGTGTTCTCCGTGCGAAATAAAAATTCCCGTTGCGTTCCTGCTCCCTTTCTCCCACGGAGTTCTATTTCTGTATTCCTCCGTGAGCTCCGCGCTCTCCGTGCGAAATAAAAATTCTCGTTGCGTTCCTCCTCCCTTTCTCCCACTTTGCCTCGGCATGCCCATTAAGCCCAAACTCAGCCAGTTCGATCTCACCATGATTGTGGTGAGCTTAGTGATTGGCATGGGCATTTTTCGCACTCCGGTTGAGGTGGCGCAGAAAGCACAAATACCAACCATCTTCTTTGCTGCGTGGATTATGGGTGCGGTGGTGAGTTTGTTTGGCGCGCTCACTTTTGCCGAGATCGGTTCGCGATACCCGGTGGCCGGTGGGTTCTACAGAATCTTTTCACACTGCTACCATCCCGGCTTTGCCTTCATGGTAAACTGGATGACGGTTATTTCTAATGCAGCTTCCACGGCCAGCGTGGCCATCATTGGTGCAGAATATATTTATCCGATTTTGTTGCCCTCACTCCCGCAAGGTACCGCCATCAAAACAATCACTCTTTCTTCCATGCTCATTTTGTACGGCATCAATATGGCCGGCATTAAAATGAGTGCGCGCGCCCTCAATGTTCTCATGATAATAAAGATTGCTCTGATTGCCCTGATGATCCTCACCATTTTTACTGCGCCACCCGCTCCCGTTCAAACAACCGTTTTAAAACAATTGTCGGGCACCGAATGGCTTGCCGCCTTCTGGCTTTGCTTTGTTCCTGTGTTTTTTACCAATGGGGGTTATCAGCAATCCATAAACTTTGGCAGCGATGTGCCCAATGCCAAGCGAACTATTCCGCGTGCAATCTTTTTTGGGATGGCCATCATCCTTACTTTATATCTGCTGGTCAACTTTTCTTACTTCCGCGTATTGGGTTTTGAGAAACTTCAATCCACTCCCACGTTGGCAGCCGACATGGCCGGTGTGGTGTTTGGACCCGTGGCGTTTAAAGTGGTGGCTGTGGTCATGTTCCTTTCGGTGATGGCGTACGTTAACTCATCCATACTATCCAATCCACGTGTTTATTATGCTATGGCCGAAGACAAAGTGCTGCCCTCCATTTTCAAAAAACTGAACGATAAAACACAAGTGCAGGAGTTTGCCGTAACAGTTTTTGTGGGATTCATTGTGCTCACGCTGTTCTTCTCTTCATCGTTCATTCAGGTGCTTCAGTATGTTATGTTCTTCGACAGCATTGCTATGGTCACTGCCTCGGCTGCCATTTTTGTTTTGCGATATCGCGCAAAGAAAACAGGAGAGCCAACAGACATATACAAAATGAAAGGCTACCCCTGGATGCCTGCCATTTTTATAATCACCTACTCGCTGGTTAATATTAGCGTGATGATTTCTAATCCCACCGGATCAATGATTGGTTTTGTACTTTTTCTCTCGGGATGGCCGCTGTATTTATTGCTGAAGAGAGTTTTGAAGTAGCGAGTCGTCTGACGGCTTTGAGTGGTTTTCGCCACGGCACAAAATAATAAATGAGGGCTCCTCTCCTATACGATGAAGTCATCGCGGTTGAGACCCGGCAGGCATGCCGGGACTCATACCGCGATCCCGTTTAGCCAGCGGTGCCTTTCTTAAGGGTGGTGAGAGATTAAACCAGATCGCGGCACTCGTTCCTCGGCCGCGATGACTTCGTTAGTAGAGTGTGCAGGCAAGCAATGGGATGATGTCATCACCAAAACTCAGGAATAACTACTCACGTCTCAAGACTATTATCTTTGCCTCATGTCCACTGCTCACATCGACACGCCCTTAATGAAACAATACAACGCCATCAAGGCGAAGTATCCAGGGGCGTTGTTGTTGTTTCGGGTGGGTGATTTTTATGAAACGTTTGGTGCCGATGCCATCGCGGCCAGTAAAATTCTAGACATCGTATTGACCAAACGCGGCAACGGTTCTGCCTCTGAAATTGAACTGGCGGGTTTCCCCCATCACGCTCTCGATTCGTATTTACCCAAACTGGTGCGGTCGGGGCATCGGGTGGCGATTTGCGATCAACTGGAAGACCCACGGTTTGTAAAAGGGATTGTGAAGCGGGGCGTGACGGAGTTAGTCACTCCGGGTGTTTCCTTCAACGATCATGTGCTGGAGCGGAAGCACAATAATTTTCTAGCGTCCATTCATGTGGGTAAAAATGTATGGGGTATTGCCTTTCTCGATATTAGTACGGGTGAGTTTTATGCCGCTCAGGGCAATCCGCAATATGTGGGCAAGCTCATTCAAAGTTTATTGCCTTCCGAAATCATTTTCAGTAAATCATCAAGGGAAAAATTAGAGCAGCAATTCGCCAACGATCATTCCACCTTTGCACTTGATGATTGGGTGTATGCTTTTGATTTCGCGAGCGATAAACTAATCCAGCATTTCAAAACCGCTACCCTCAAAGGTTTTGGACTGGATGGATTGAGCGATGCCATTGTAGCGGCAGGTGCCATTCTGCACTACCTCGAAGTCACCGAACACAAAGAAGTTCAGCACATCAACTCCATCTCGCGGCTGGATGAAGAGAAATATGTGTGGCTCGATAAGTTCACCATCCGGAATTTAGAGTTGGTTTCATCGCCCCTTGATGGCGGGGTGCCCTTGATTGATATTCTCGATCAAACCGTAACGCCCATGGGTTCGCGGCTGCTGCGCAGGTGGATGGTGTTGCCGCTCAAAGAAAAAGCAGCCATTGATGAACGATTGAATTCCGTGAGTGCGTTTGTGGCCCCCCAGCTCCCGAAGGGGGAGGAATTGCTCAGAGGAATCCTGGTTCAATCCCTTCAGCATATTTCTGATTTGGAACGGCTCATTTCTAAAGTGGCAGTGGGCCGGATTTCGCCACGCGAAATGGTACATCTAAAAAAATCATTGCAACACATCATTCCGGTAAAGGATAAGTTAGAACAATCGGCATTGCTGGAATTGAAAAAACTGGGGAGTCAGCTAAACCGGTGCGACTTTCTGGTAGAGAAAATAGATTGTGAACTGAAAGACGATGCTCCCATGCTGCTGCACCAGGGCGGCATCATTAAAGATGGCGTGAATGCTGAGCTGGATGATCTGCGCGGTATTGCTTTTTCCGGGAAGGATTATTTATTGCAAGTGCAGAAGCGCGAGGTGGAAAGAACCGGCATCAATTCGCTTAAGATTTCATTCAATAAAATTTTTGGATATTACTTAGAGGTGAGCAATGTCCACAAAGAAAAAGTTCCGGCTGATTGGATTCGCAAGCAAACCCTGGTGAATGCCGAGCGCTACATCACCGAAGAACTGAAAACATACGAAGAGAAAATCCTGCATGCAGAAGAAAAACTTTCGGTTATTGAGCAGCGGCTTTTTCAGGAACTGGTGCGCCACACTGCCGACTTTGTCACAGAAATTCAGCAAAACGCCCGCACGATTGCCGCACTGGATTGCCTGTTGTCTTTTGCCAGGACGGCCATCCAAAATCAATATTGCCGCCCTGAGATAAATGAGACCACCACTCTGTCCATCAAAAATGGAAGACACCCGGTCATTGAAAAACAGTTGAGACACGGAGAGCAATATGTGCCCAACGATGTTCACCTGGACAATCAAACACAACAAATTCTAATCATCACCGGCCCGAACATGTCGGGTAAATCGGCTTTGCTAAGACAAACAGCTCTGATTGTATTGATGGCCCAGATGGGCAGTTTTGTTCCTGCCTCGTCTGCATCCATTGGAATCATAGACAAAGTGTTCACCCGCGTGGGCGCTTCCGATAACCTTTCGAGAGGTGAATCCACTTTTATGGTGGAGATGACCGAGACGGCAAGCATTCTCAATAACCTGAGCGACCGCAGTTTGATTTTGATGGATGAAATCGGGCGGGGCACCAGCACCTACGATGGCGTTTCCATTGCGTGGGCTATTGTAGAATATTTGCACCAACACAAAGATTTCAAACCGAAAACGTTGTTTGCCACACACTATCATGAACTGAATCAACTGGCGGAAGATTTCGTGCGGGTGAAAAATTTTAATGTGAGCGTGAAAGAGGTGGGCGACAAAATAATTTTTATGCGCAAGTTGAAAGAAGGCGGCAGCGAACACAGTTTCGGCATTCATGTGGCGCAAATGGCGGGCATGCCCAACAAGATTGTGCTGCGCGCGAATGAGATTTTACATTTCCTGGAAAAAGAGAAACATAAGAACGAGCCCAGGAAAAAATTTGATGAACTCCCTAAAGCCACACATCAAATGAGTTTGTTCGAAATGGATCCCAAACACAAAGCCGTTCAGGAATTGATCAGTCAGTTGGACATCAACACCATCAGCCCGGTGGAGGCACTGTTGAAGTTGAATGAGATTATTTCGTTGATGAAGAAGTAAAGGAATTTTTCTTTGCTTATGACTGGCAACTATCACAAAGCTTTTTCTTTAGACTTTGACTTCCACTTAAGGGGTCGTACAGTGCGAATTGACTGCAATGATATGCTCACATCAAGCGACATCCACGTGCCTTCGTCTGTTTTGATGGGGATACGCCTGCCAATTTCCAACGGCAGGTTTTTATCTTTCTTCTTTTCTTTTTTGACCGAGTCGGCTTTGGTTTCTTTTTTCTCCTGAGCCACACTTGTCAAAGACAAAATGAAGCACAAGCACAGTAGTAATGTTTTGTGCATAGTTTGGAATTTAATCAATTAGCGAAATTACGGATGGTTAGGTGAATGGGTTTTAAATATTTGAAGGGTGGTAAGGCATCAGGTAAACGGACATTACCTCCCCTCCACCATCTTCTCAGCCGTATCAGCAATTTTGAGTTGTTCAATAAAGTTATCAATCTCCCCGTTCATAATGGCCGGTAAATTATGCTGGGTGTACCCTATGCGATGATCTGTAACCCGACTCTGGGGATAATTATAGGTTCGAATTTTTTCGGAACGGTCACCACTACGCACAATGCTTTTTCGATGGGCGCCAATTTCACTCTGCTGTTTTTCCAATTCCATTTCATAAAGTTTGGTGCGCAGCATTTGCATGGCGCGTTCGCGGTTGCCCAGCTGTGACCTTTCAATTTGGCAAGTGACCATAATGCCAGTGGGCTTATGCGTAATCTGCACTTTGGTTTCCACTTTATTAACGTTCTGCCCGCCTGCCCCACCGCTTCTCGAAGTCTGCACTTCGAGGTCGGCAGGGTTTAGTTCAACATCAACCTCTTCGGCTTCGGGCATGACGACAACGGTTGCTGCCGATGTATGCACGCGACCCATCTGCTCCGTGGCCGGCACACGCTGCACTCGGTGCACCCCCGATTCAAACTTTAACAATCCATAAACACCAGAGCCAGAAACGCTGGCAACAATTTCTTTGTAGCCCCCGGCCGTGCCTTCCGTGAAATCAGCCGCAACCACTTTTAATCCCTTGCGTTCACAGTAGCGCTGATACATACGAAACAAATCACCCGCAAAAATGGAGGCTTCATCGCCACCGGTGCCAGCCCTGATTTCCAGCACCACATTTTTATCATCGTTGGGATCTTTGGGCGAGAGCAGTTCTTTTAAATCTTTATCGAGAGCTTCAATTTTAGGCGCGATTTCATCCAACTCCATTTTGGCGAGTTCCCGCAGTTCAGAATCTTTTTCGGTTTCGAGGATTTCTTTGGCGTGTGCCTGCGTTTCCATGGCCGCACTAAACTCCCTGTATTTCTCCACCACTTTTCCCAGGTTGCCGTACTCTTTGCTTAGTTCAGTGAATTTTTTCCGGTCGTTTACCACTCCAGGCTGCGCCAGCAACTGACCCACTTCCTCAAACCGGTTTTTAATATCTTCAAGTTTCTCAATCATACATTTTAAAGCGGGCAAATTTAGGAAAATAGGTTGGAGAGACTGAAATTCGCTTCGTTTAGCTATGGAGATAAAAACAAAAAAAGCCTATCAGGCTGCATTGAAGGAATTGGAATGCGTTTTTGATGCACCGGCAAATTCAAAAGAGGGGGATAAAGCCGAATTGCTTTCCACGCGCATAGAGAATTATGAGAACGAACATTTCCCTATTGAAGCCCCAGACCCTATTGAAGCGATCAAAATAAGAATGGAAGAGATGAATTTAAAACAAAATAGATGCGTGATTCCATAACCGTAACGATTTTCATTCTTTTCCTCATGTCCTGTGGCGGCTCCTTAACCCCGGAGCAACGCGAGAAAGCCCGGAAAGCCATTGAAGAAGGAAAAATAAAAAGAATTACTCCTGCCCAACTTACTGAAGCCGCTTTGAAAAAGGGGAAAAAAGTTATTGAAGATATTGGGGGAAAAGACTCATTTTTTAATGATGCTTCTTTTATTGATTCCATCGCTGGAGAAAACGATGTAATCATTTATGTGTTAAAACCAGGTATGGATGGCGTATCAAAAATAGAATTGGATATTGCAGAGGCTTATCAATCGCAAGGTGATGTATCAGGTGTTGGGGATAATGTTCAGAAACTTTCCGGAGATACGCTCCTGTACACCATGCCTGTTGGAAATGAGAGGCCTGATGGTTCACGGCCCTTCAGTCACGCCATTG
>JAYUHI010000349.1:0-3912 GCA_043767095.1 Bacteroidota bacterium | reverse complement strand
GCGAAGATGCAGATCTCATGTACACCCTGATGAATGACAGCGTGTGGGATTGCTCCCAATGTTTCTCGTGCGATCGCTGCCCTCGTCAAAACAGCCCGGGGCAGATCATTACCATCATGCGTGAAGTGGCAGTTAAGAATGGTCTGAAAACAGCCAAGCAAGCACTAGAAGGTTATGGCCGTATTATTTATAAAATCATGTCGACAGGAACTCAGGTATCGCCCGACATGCTTCAACCTAATGCATTCCCGGATTGGGGTGGTCATGTAAAAGAAATTTCAGATAACCTCGATGTTTGGCGTAAAGCGTTGCCACCAGAAACACTACACACCACCGAAACCGGTTGGCAGATTACCGACAAAACCATCGTTGAACTATACCTGATCTGGCACATGACCGGAGTGATGGATCTAATTAAAGGTGTTGATGAAGGATTGTTCATGATTTTAGTGGATGTGATGGAAGAACGCCTGGCAGAAGCCGGCTATAATGATGTCTCTTTTGATTAATTTAATTAAAACTTTTATACCATGATTCATTTACCTGTAGTGAAAGCGGTAGACCGGAAGTTTGAACCAAACCCCGATGAAGCCCCAACAGAAGATATCCGAGATGCAGTCTTGCAACTGGAGAAAGAAGGAGAATGGATAGTTCCCCGTGTTCCCGAACCCTTCATGGAAGTGAAAACGAAATTCGGAAGGATGAAGAAAATACCGGTTGAAAAAACATGGCATCATAAAAGCTGTGGTCAATGTGGTCATATACCCGGCTACTCTACTTCAATCTTCTGGTTAAACCGAGCTTTCGGATTAGATTATCATGATCCTGTCGATCAGACATCGTGTACGGCATGGAACTACTACGCATCTGCAACATCAAATCCTGAGGCACAGGCAGCGGTAGCCATTCGTAATTTTGCTGCGGCCTACGAAGTAGGATATTTTCCGATAATCCATTGTGGCACTAGCTTCGGCCACTATAAGGAAGTTCGTCACGCGCTGGTGCATCAGCCCGAACTACGCAGAAAAGTAAAGAAGATTATGGAGCGGTTGGGAAAACCAATGGTCATGCCAGAAGAGATCGTTCATTACAGTGAGTGGGTATTGGCTATGCGCAACCGCATTGCCGAGCGGCAGGTAATTGATATGAGCATGATCACTGCCACCGTACACCCGGCTTGTCACTATCATAAATTGGTTGAGGAAGATGCCGTGTACGACAGCGAAATATACGGAGGGCAGCGCAGCGCAATTATTACGTCAACGTTGCAAGCACTGGGTATAAAAGTAGGCGACTATTCCACGTGGTTTGATTGCTGTGGGTTTGGGTTCCGCCATATCCTGGTTTCGCGCGATTTCTCACGTTCATTTTCCGTGCAACGCAAAATTGAAGTGATGATCGAAGAAGTAAATCCAGACATTACCGTAACCCACGACACCGGTTGTGTGACCACACTCGACCAAAGTCAATTTGCGGGCAAGGCGCATGGCATGAAAGTGGGGTTGCCTGTATTGGCCGATTCGCAGGTGGCTGCACTCGCTATGGGTGCTCATCCTTACAAAGTACTTCAACTTCATTGGCACAATACCGACAATACCCGATTCCTTGAAAAGATCGGAATTGATCATCAAAAAATGTGGGCCGAGTTTCAGGTGGAAGCAGACAAAATCAAACGGGGTGAGATGCCTTATCTCACTTGGGCAGACGCAGAAAAAAAATAAATCATTCAATAAAATATAGAAATATGGCCAGCGAAAATATACTTGTCATTGGAGGCGGACCTACCGGAATGGAAGCAGCCCGCGGAATAGCATCTATTGGATACAAAGTTACGATAGTCGAAAAAAGAGATCGACTGGGAGGTACTCCCGATGCGTCTTCATACGCAAATCTTACACCCGACTTCCGCAGTGCGGAAGACGCTATTGCTGAAATGGTAAATGCCATAACAGACAATCCAAATGTAACCCTGATGTTTAACACTGCGGTAACAGGCTCGTCCGGGGGCGTGGGAAATTTTAAAGTTCAGGCGACACAGGATGGTAAAGAAATAACGATAGATGCAGGGTCTATTGTTATCTGCACAGGGTTCACCCACTTCGATCCGGGACGCGAGACACAGAAATATGGTTACTATGAGCATGATGATGTCATCACCTTAGTGGATGCGGAGAAGATGCTGAAAGAAGGACATTTTGTGCGTCCATCGAATGGAGAAATACCCAAGCAGGTTTGTTTCATTCAGTGTGTGGGTTCGCGCGATCGCCAGATCGGTAATGAATATTGTTCAAAAGTTTGCTGTGGTATATCCAGCAAGCAGGCCATAGAGATACGCCAGCATGTACCCGGCTGCAAAGTATTTATCTTCTACATTGATATGAGGATGTATGGCTATTGGGAAAACGAAATCTATTGGCCAGCCCAGGAGAAATATAAGGTGAACTATGTGAAAGGAATTGCGACCGAAATTGTAAAGAAGGGAGACAAGTTGCTTGTGAAAGGGGAAGACACCACATTGAGGAGACCCATGGAAGTGTTGATGGATATTGTTATTCTGGCTGTGGGCATGGAGCCAAGTGAAGGCACAAAAAACATGGCCGACATATTTGGCGTTAAAAAAAATAAATTCGGTTTCATAGAAACTATCGGTGGCGCCCTTAATACTGTTTCCACAAATGTGCCAGGTGTTTTTGCTGCCGGTGCGGCTACCGGCCCTGCCGATTTAGAGGATTGTGTTTCCAGTGCAGGTGCTGCAGCCATGAAAGCTATTGCTGCTTTACGAACCGCTGCCGTGCCAGCCTGATTTGTATAGTTATGAGCCAATTGATCGACATCACGGCAGTGAAGGAATTTATGAAAGAAACACTCGACCGTGTGAGTCGTGAAGAGTTGATAGCTATTGCTGCCGATCTTGAAATAAAAAGTAATTTCTTCCAACAGTGTCTTCATCCTGATCGCATTGATCAATTGAGCAATGCTGAAGTAGAAAAAATCCTTCGGAGCATTTTTGCTACACGTAGGCATTACAAGCAGGTTATTGAAAAGTATCCACATGAAAAATTGAAAGCCAACATGAAAAGCTTGTTGTATGGGAACGGTAAAACGGAAGACCGTTTTCAAAATTTCGTCAACAACCTTGATGGATTGGAGGATGCTTTAAAAGCAGACCTTGCCGGAGAAATCCTTCACTTCACCAAACCCGACTCCTATTGGCTATGGACCCATTGGATGTGGGATCCAAAGAAAAAAACCGGAGCCATTCCACTTATAACTATGGAAGGGTTTGACTTACAAGGCCAGGCCGAAGGTGAAGTGTATATGAAAGTAGGTAAGGGTGTAGCATTTGTTCACTCCGTGGCTGAGGCCGCTGAGTTCCAGTTTATAAGCAGAACACTGTTTGGCACCGATGTTTTCCTGTCGTGTGTGTATGTGGTGTATGCTTACACGGTGCTTCGCATGCGCATGACCAAAGAGTTTAATAATGTAATGCCTGGCCTGACTGAATTTTCAAGGCGGTTGCTGGGCGTACACAAACTGCCACAGGCGGTGTTTTAGATTTTGAATTTTAGATTTTGAAGTGCCTAGTTTGGATTTGAACCAATCGGCAATCCAAAATCGGCAATCGTCAATCGAAAATATTTTTATTAATTGATTAAGATTTAATGACCTAACTATGCCGGTAGATAAAAAACAAATTATCGAAAAAGAATCTGTTGTTGTTGATGGAGTCACCTTAACAGCCGACTGGAACAGGATGTTTGAACAACGCACCTTGTTTGAATATGATACATCCACACTCGACAAAGTAACAGATATTGCAGGCGCAGAATCAATGGGCTGGTGCTACCAATGCGGCCAGTGTATTCCCGTTTGTCCTGTTAACAACGTAGGTAATTACGGGCCGATGCGGAT